>JAKUTI010000172.1 GCA_022448765.1 Pseudomonadales bacterium | reverse complement strand
GCCTTTTTTTCGAGAAGGTTATTCGGCAAGTCCAGTAATGGTTTGTGTTCTGCTTTTTTTGCTGCTGAACGAAAAGCGTCAGATTACGGTAATGCGGATGTTTGTAATTCGGTGCGCCTTTGAGTGCTGCCGCCACAAATAATCCTACGACAATCCTGCCAAGAGGCTTTCAGTGTAGGCTAAAACGGCAAAAAGGCAATATAGTCCTGCCGTAATCCTGCCGTAATCCTGCCACGTGAAAACCCTGACTTTCCTTAAAGTCCAGCCAGGGCACGGTTTGTTTGGTCGGAGTGAGAGGACTTGAACCTCCGGCCCCCGCCTCCCGAAGACGGTGCTCTACCAGGCTGAGCTACACTCCGATTGAATTGGCTGGCTCAAGAGCCAGCAGGAGACTTGGGGTATTTTGCCTTAGAAAACCTCGTTTGTTCTATCGCATCCGCGATGTAGCAAATGTAGTTAGGTTCTCGAGCGCGTCTCGGTAAAGATTGTCCGGGAGAGACACGAGACAATCTAACGCGAGACTGGCTTCCGCTTCAGCCCGCGATTTCGTGTAATCCAGCGCGCCGGAACTGCACACGGCATCGATTACGGCGTTCAGATGTCGGTCAGACCGAGAATTTATTGCGTCTCGTACTAGTTTCGCTTGATCGTTCGAACCGTTTTTAATTGTCGCTATAAGCGGCAGTGTCACTTTTCCTTCCGCAAGGTCGTCGCCAACATTTTTGCCCATAAGCTGGCTGTCACCAGCGTAATCTAGCCAGTCGTCGACGAGTTGGTACGCAAGACCGAAATGAAGCCCAAAATCTCTAAAACCGCTAATTGTGTCCGGATCGTCGTCGGAAAGGACGACGGCCGTGTGCGCCGCGGCTTGAAACAACAGCGCGCTTTTACAACGGATAATCTCCAAGTAGTCGGTTTCGGCGAGCTCGGCGTTACCTATGTTTTCGAGCTGAAGCACTTCCCCTTCGGCGATGACATTAGTGGCATCACTGATAATTGCCATGAGATCCATACTGTTGAGATCGACCATCAGCTGAAACGCTCTCGAGTAAAGAAAATCACCGACGAGAATACTGGGCGAGTTTCCCCAGAGAGCATTAGCTGTGGCTCTCCCCCGACGTCGACCGGACCGATCAACCACGTCATCGTGAAGCAAAGTGGCGGTATGAAGAAATTCGACTAGGGTCGCTAGTCGAATGTGTTCGTCTCCTCGGTATCCGTTTGCACGAGCGGTCAAGAGGACGATCAATGGCCGCAAACGTTTCCCCCCAGAATCGACGATATATCGTCCTATCTCGCTAACCAAAGCAACATCGCTCGTGAGCTGTCGAGGAATGAGCGCGTCTACCTTGGCGAAATCGTCGCGAACTACGCTAAAGATATCGTCTAGGTCCGACACTTTGTTGATCGGTGTAGCAAGTTGCGCTACCGGGGTTGGCCCCATAAATCTCGTGCTCCAACACGCCAAGTTAACTATGTCCGATTACGGCGGAGCGCGTTGTAATCGGTTGGGCTTGTCCGTAAAATTACGCGCCATTTTAAGGCGCCGGAATTCTTATTTGGGACGGGGCTCATTGTAGTACAGCTTGCCTCTTCCCGGTGAAGTTGGCGTTAAAAGAAGACCATGTTTAAAAAGGTTGGATCATATGTTTGCTGTCTTTGAGAGTGGTGGGAAACAGCACCGCGTTAGCGAGGGCGACCTGGTTCGACTAGAAACGATTGGTGGCGAGCCCGGTGACGATGTTGTTTTCGACCGAGTAATGGTTGTGGCGGATGGGGACGATGTCGCTGTCGGCATGCCATTTCTTAAAGACGGTAAGGTTCAAGGAGAAGTGGTTGGGCAAGGACGGGGCCGAAAAATTCGGGTCGTCAAGTTTAAACGCCGAAAGAATTATCTCCGACGCGCCGGGCATCGGCAGGGGTATACTGAAGTTCGAATAACGGCGATTTCGCACTAGCTGGGAATTAACAACCATGGCGCATAAAAAAGCAGGTGGAAGTACCCGAAACGGCCGAGACTCAGAATCGAAGAGATTAGGAGTCAAAAAGTACGGCGGCGAATCCGTTCTAGCGGGCAACATTATTGTACGTCAACGTGGCACTCGGATACACCCTGGCAACAACGTTGGTTGTGGTCGAGACCATACGCTCTTTGCCAAGGCGGACGGCCTGGTTAGTTATTCAACCCACGGACGGCTAAAAAGAACGTACGTGAGCGTTACGGCTCCCTAGTCCTTTTGGCAATAGCCGGAGGGCTTGGTGCGACACTTCGTTAAATTGTCGGCTATCTAGCACCATGAAATTCGTTGATGAGGTAACCATCCGTGTTCAAGCGGGAAAAGGTGGTGACGGTTGCTTATCGTTCTTCCGTGGGCGCAATAACCCGCGCGGTGGACCGGATGGCGGGGACGGTGGAAATGGGGGTTCTGTTTTCCTGGTTGGGCACACCTCCCTTAATACCCTGGTGGATCTCCGTTTTCAGCCACTCATTCAGGCTGAATACGGTAGAGCTGGTGGGAGTGCGAACCGTACCGGGGCAAATGGTACCGATGTCAATGTCGCTGTCCCCATAGGGACAACAGTGATTGATGATGAAACTCTTGAAGTAGTTGGAGATATCACGGATACCGAAGATGTCCTTTGCGTAGCCCGAGGTGGCCATTTCGGTCGCGGAAACGCATTCTTTAAATCGAGCACCAACCGGGCTCCCCGTCGAACAACTAGCGGCGAAGCCGGTGATACACGTATTCTTCGCCTGCAATTAAAAGTTGTTGCAGATGTCGGATTATTGGGGTTGCCGAATGCAGGAAAATCGACACTGATTAGTCGGATTTCCGCATCCCGACCAAAAATAGCAGACTATCCGTTCACGACACTGATTCCCAATCTGGGGGTTGTGCGCGTTGCTGAAGACGCAAACTTTGTGGTCGCTGATATACCCGGGCTTGTGCCAGGGGCTTCTGGGGGTGCGGGCCTTGGAATGCGCTTTCTTCGTCATTTGGTGCGGACTCGCTTGTTGCTGCACATGGTGGACATCGAGCCTCTCGACGGGAGTGATCCGGTCGCCAACGCGAAGGCGATTGAGAGTGAATTGTCCCAATTCAGCCCGCTATTTAGCGATATTCCGATCTGGACTCTGGCAACGAAAATGGACGTAGTTGCTGAAGAGCAAGGGCAAGAAGTTGTGAAGCGGCTAGCCGAGGCTTTTCCTGGTCGTCCGTGTTACGCGATTTCAGCGGTGACTGGAGTTGGGATTGATTTCCTCGTCAATAAGTTGATGCAGCATGTGACTGATTGGCGCGAAAGTCTCGCGTCGGATCCCGCTTTGGACGAGCGTGATCGGGGTCTGGAGGCCCGTTTGACGAAAGACGTTTTAAATCAAGCCCTGCGTAGTTCCGCAACCGGTGATCGACGTGCAGTTCGCGACCCGAAAGTTGAGGTTCTTTATCGTGAGTAGTGCGCGGGAGCTTTTGAAAGAGTCCGAGGTTTGGGTGATTAAAATCGGCAGCGCCTTGCTTACACGAGATGGAGTCGGCCTTGATGCTGACGCTATTGATGGCTGGTGCGAGCAGATAAGTGCTCTACTCGACGATAGTAAGCACGTAGCGCTCGTCACCAGCGGGGCGATCGCGGAAGGGTTTCGCAGATTGGGGTTGACGGAACGTCCAGAGAGTATCCATGAGCTCCAGGCGGCAGCAGCCGTTGGTCAGATGGGCATTGTTCAAGCATATGAGGAGGGCTTTCGTCGTCATGGACGCCGTACGGCATTAGTCCTGCTAACGCATGACGATCTCTCTGATCGTCAGAGGTACCTCAATGCGCGTGGGACTCTGCGAACACTAATTAACTATGGAATTGTGCCTGTTATCAATGAGAACGACTCGGTTGCCACGGACGAAATTCAGCTGGGTGACAACGACACGCTCGCAGCAAGGGTCGCGAGCCTCGTTTCTGCAAGTGTCCTCGTTTTGCTTACCGATCAGAATGGCTTGCACGAGGACGATCCTCGGATTCGACCCGACGCTCCTATGGTCAGCGAGTGCTCTGCTTTCGACTCAAGCCTGGACGATATGGTCGGATTCGGTTCAGGAACCTTAGGTCGGGGTGGCATGGGTACAAAGCTGGAGGCCTCGCGTTACGCGGCGCGCGCCGGATGCCATACGGTTATTGCAAACGGTTGCGAAGTGGGAATTCTTTCCGCGATCGCTACTGGTCGAAACGTTGGTACCTTGCTGACCGCGGACGTGGCCCCGCTTGATGCCCGTAAACAATGGATAGCAGCCCAGGTCCAGAATGCAGGAGCAATCACCTTGGATCAGGGTGCGGTCCATGCGGTTTTGGCGGGCGGGGTAAGCGTTCTTGCCGTTGGAGTCACTGGGATACGGGGCGATTTCGATCGTGGCGACGTGGTAAGCATCAACGGCCCCGACGGCGCTGAGGTTGGGAAAGGGTTGGTGAATTACGGTTCGGTAGAAACTGAGCTACTCAAAGGACACAGCTCCTCATCTATTGAAAAGTTACTGGGTTACGTTGATGAAGAGGAACTAATTCACTGCGACAATCTAGCGCTGTCGTAATTTATCCGGTCCTAAGACAAAGCTTTCACGCTCGCGTTTAGCCGTGATTTATAGCGGGCTGCTTGGTTCTTGTGAAGGATTCCCTTATTCGCCATGCGATCAATAATGGGTATCGCTGCCAACAAGGCGACGTTAGCTGATTCTCGGTCGCCCGCCGATACAGCACTTTCGACTCTCTTGATGTATGTGCGGTAGGCGGAGCGCATACTCGCATTGTGCTGTCTATGTTTTTCAGCCTGGCGCGCTCGTTTTTTTGCTTGAGGACTATTCGCCAAAACGGGTTCCTTTTTCGAGTCCAATGGGCGGCGTGGGAAAGGTCGCGTAATATGCCGATGGGGTTCTGGCATGTCAACTGAGGTAGAGCGCAAGGAACAAAATCTCGCGGCCCAAGGGTCGGTAGTCGCCTCCATGACCGGCGTATCAAGGCTCACCGGCTTTCTCCGAGATGTGGTTCTGTCGGCTGTACTTGGCGCGACCGCAGGGGCGGATGTCTTCTTCGTTGCGCTAAGAATCCCTAATTTCTTTCGACGGATGTTCGCCGAAGGCGCGTTTGCGCAAGCCTTCGTCCCGGTGCTCGCCGAATATCGAAACGTCGCTGACGATAAAGCTTTACAGAATTTCGTTCGCGTCGTATGCGGTGACTTCGGGCTTGTTCTGGTCACAATCTGCACCTTGGGTATTTTGGGCGCATCGGGACTGGTTTTGGTTTTCGCGCCGGGCTTTCTTGATGATCCAGAAAAGTTCGACCTCACCGTGGACATGGTTCGAGTAACGCTTCCGTATTTGGTCTTCATATCGCTCACCGCTTTCGCCGGATCGATACTAAACAGTTTCCAGCGATATGCGCTGCCAGCAATTACGCCCGTACTATTGAACGTCTCGCTGATTTTGGCCGCGCTTATCGGGATGCGTTTTTTTGCAACGCCCCTGATGGCGCTTGCGTGGGGAGTCTTTGCTGCGGGGATAGTGCAATTGATTTTCCAGTTACCCGCGCTGCAGCGACTGCATCTTCTGAGCGTTCCTAAAATCGATTGGCGCGACCCAGGTATACGTAAGGTCGGCGTTCTATTCGTGCCCGCCGTCTTTGCCGCATCGGTCGGACAGATCAATATTTTGGTCGGATCGATTCTTGCTTCCACGTTGGTGACGGGAAGTATTTCTTGGCTCTATTACTCGGACCGTTTAATGGAATTGCCGATTGGTTTGCTAGCGATCGCGTTGGGGACAGTCCTGCTACCCAATTTGTCGCGGCTGCGGAACCAAGGTGATGTTGACGGTTTTAGTGAAACCCTCGATTGGGGTGTACGTATGGGCATTCTCATTGGAATGCCGGCTGCAGTTGCCCTTTTCGTTTTGGCAATCCCGTTGGTGTCTACCGTTTTTTTTCGTGGTGCCATGACCGCTGACGACGTACTCAAGACGTCGGCCGCATTG
>JAKUTI010000171.1 GCA_022448765.1 Pseudomonadales bacterium | reverse complement strand
TGGGATCACCGGTGGTCATTTCTGCCAGAACGGGCTCGGGTATTGATAGTCTGTGGGAAGTTATCCTCAGCTCTGTCCCTGTGGTGCCGTGGGTAGCCGACAGGGACTCGGTGGTACGGATTGCATTTGCAGGTCGACCAAACGTTGGAAAATCTACGTTGGTGAACGCCTGTGTGGGTGATGATCGGGTCGTTGTAGCAGACGAACCCGGAACGACACGCGATAGTGTGGCGGTGCCGATGGTCTTTCGTGCTCAGTCTTTGGTGTTGATTGATACGGCCGGAGTCAGGCGCAAAGCTAAGGTCCGTGAGTCATTGGAGAAATTCTCAGTGGCCAAGACCCTTCAGGCCGTGGCGGAAGCGGATGCCGCGGTGTTAGTCATTGATGCTTGCGAAGGCTTAACGGAGCAGGATGCGACTATTGCTGGATTGATTTGTGAACAAGGCAGAGCCATGAGTCTGGTAATTAATAAGATGGATTCGCCGAATGCAGGCCGACGCAGCGACCTCGAACGGCAAATTGCCCGCGTTCTGCCATTTCTTCCGCCCCATCGAACACGTTTTATTTCCGCTCAACGGCGTCAGGGGGTTAAGCGTGTGTTGGGCGATGCTTTGGAAGCTGTCGAATCGGCTGGACGGTCCTTATCAACTGCTAAGATCAACAAAACCCTCAATGAGGCGATGGAGCGGCACGCACCGCCACGTCACGGTGGTCGATTGGTTCGGATCAAGTATGGTCACCAAGGGGGTAAAAACCCCCCGATGTTGGTGCTTCACGGTAATTTGCTGGAGCATTTGTCCGTTAGTTACCGTCGTTATCTGTCGAACTTTTTTATCAAATCGTTCGCTTTGGTCGGCACTCCGCTTCGAATCGAGGTTCGAGTAGCTAATAACCCCTATCGGTCTTGATGAGGCGCTTACGTGCGGCATTATTCAGTCGATGAGTCGGGCGTGCCGGCCGACTGGAGTTCAGTTACGGTGGCTTCAAACCAGCCGCGACTAATCTCGGTCTGCACGCGTGCCCCCCGATGAAGTTGTGATGCGTCGGTCACCACGGTGCCGGTGACGGGGTCACGAACGATCGCGTAGCCGCGAGCGACAGTTTCACGAGGGCTAAGCGTCGTTAATTGATTTGCAAGCGATTGGAGGTGATTGCGATGCTTGTGGGTCAGTTGGATTCCGAGGTAGCGAAGTTGTCGATTGAGTGCATTACATTTGATTTGCGCGTGTTCTATACCGATTAGCGGCGAACAGGTCTCGAGTCGATGTATGGTGGAAAATAAGGAGAACTTGAGGCTGCGTTGGTGCGTGACGATGGCCGCAGACAAGCGTGAATGCAGGGCGTCAAGCCGCTGTGTGTGTTGTTTAATAACCAACGAAGGGTGACGTACTCTGGCGGACAGTGAATCGTGTCGTTGTGCGCAATATTCAAGAGAACGCAATCCGCATCGGTAAATCCGTTGACGGATTGCTATTAATAGTTGGGCTAATTGCTCACCGTTCGGCGCTGCGGCCGCAGCAGCTGCTGTGGGAGTGGCGGCATATTGGTCGGCGGCGAGATCAGACAGCGTCAGGTCGGTTTGGTGGCCGATTCCGGTAATGGTTGGGAGTCGGCACTGGCGAATTGCTCGAACCACTGACTCATCATTAAACGCCCACAGATCTTCAAGTGTTCCGCCGCCACGTCCCATGACGATTACGTCACAGTGATCATCGCGTTGCACGAGCCGTAAGGCTTTGACGAGACTAGCTGGAGCGGTACTGCCTTGCACGATGGCGGGGTAAAGACGGAGCCCCGCCACAGGATACTGGTGATGGAGAGTAGTCAGCATGTCTCTTAAGGCGGCCCCGGTCTCTGAAGTCACTAACGCGATGTTAGCGGGGTATTTGGGGATGGGTTTTTTTAGTTGCGGATCGAAGAGTCCTTCGCTATCGAGTTGGCGTTTGAGTGCTTCGAAGCGTCGCCGCAATTCTCCTTCGCCAGCAGTCTCGATCTGGTTGATGATTAGTTGGAAGTCGCCGCGACTTTCGTATAGCGAGACCTGGGCATGAACAACCACCGCTAACCCGTTTTGCAAGGTTAGGCGATTGCGTAGGAGGCGGTTTTTAAAAAATGCGCATCGTACCTGGGCGTTAGCGTCTTTGAGGCTGAAATAGGCGTGCCCCGACGCGGGTGTGGCCAGGTTGGAAATCTCGCCTTCGAGCCAGACTTCGGAATAACGACTTTCGAGTAGTTTCCGTACTTCCCGAGAGAAAGCAGAGACGGAATAAATGGTCCGACTCATTCGAGGGTTGGTTGGGCGATTAACGCTGGGTTTTCAACAAAACCCGGATTCCGGTTTTGTTGTCGCTCCTGCCATGCGAACACTCGATAGTCGTTAGTAGGTAGGTTGCGCGTTCGCTTGGGATTTGGCCTGCGCTAGCCCCATATCAGCCGCCCAGGCAACCTTGATTGCGATTCGACACGCTTCATCGCTCTTTCCAGCCTTGAGTTTCTTTTTGGCGATTTTAAGCAGCTTACTAATGGGTTGGGAAGCGGAGCCGGTGCTTTTGTCGATCAAACGCCATTCACCGCCGGCTTTCTTTGCTGTCGAAACCGCTTTAGTGGCTGTATCGATACTTGCGGTCGCATCGCAGGTTGTGGCTTGAGCCTGTCCCATGGTCAGAGCAAGTGCGGCGCACGGTAACAGCAGTCTTAGTCTGGTTTCACGGGTTCTATTCATTGTTTAGATCTCGATCCTGCGTTTTTACTACAGTAATGATACTGATAACCGTGGAACGAAGATTATCGAATTAGTTTACCGGGGTAAAGCCTGATCCTATAATCCTGCAATGGAACGGTTTGAAATGGCACTGACCTTCGATGATGTCCTGCTCAAACCAGGCTACTCCGAAGTCCTACCGCGTGACGTCAGTCTCTCCTCGTGGTTTTCTCGTTCTATCTCCTTGAATATCCCATTGGTTTCCGCTGCGATGGATAGCGTGACAGAGTCGTCCACTGCTATTTGCCTGGCTCAACTTGGCGGATTGGGGGTCATCCATCGAAATCTGTCTCCCGCGTTGCAAGCGGCTGAAGTGTTGCGAGTGAAAAAGTTTGAGAGCGGGGTCATTAGCGACCCAATCTGCGCGACAGAAACGGCGACCGTGCGCGAGGTTCTTGAGTTAACAAGGCGGGAGAAAATCTCTGGCGTTCCTGTGTTAAACGGTGACGGTAAGCTGTGCGGGATTGTTACCCGCCGGGATCTTAGGTTTGAAACGGGCTATGACAAGCGCTTGTCTGAGGTAATGACGCCGCGCGATCGGCTTGTTACCGTGCGAGCGGGTGCGTCGAGGGAGGAGATTAAGACTTTGTTTCACCGGCATCGCATAGAGAAATTGCCAGTAGTTGATCAGGAATTTTACCTGAAAGGCTTGGTGACCGTTAAAGATTTAGAGAAGGAGAGCGAGTATCCCCAAGCAAGCAAAGATGAGTTGGGTCGTCTGCGGGTAGCCGCTGCGGTCGGTACGGGTGTTGACACTGAAGCGCGTGTAGAACACCTGGTCGAAGCGGGAGTTGATGCTGTTGTGGTCGATACGGCGCATGGTCATTCCAAGGCCGTGGTTGACATGGTGCGTGTGCTGAAACAACGCCACACCACGATTGATCTAGTGGCGGGAAATATCGCCACAGCCGCTGCCGCCGATGCATTGCTAAACGTGGGTGTCGACGCGGTTAAGGTGGGCATCGGCCCGGGTTCTATCTGTACGACGCGGGTGGTCGCTGGTGTGGGTGTGCCACAAATCACCGCGGTGCGTGATGTTGCAACCGTGACTCGGGCTGCGGGTGTGCCGCTGATTGCTGATGGGGGTGTGCGTTTTTCTGGTGACATTGCCAAAGCGATTGCTGCGGGTGCCTGGTCTATTATGGTGGGAGGCCTGTTGGCGGGGACCGATGAGGCGCCCGGGGAGATCGAGATTTACCAAGGCCGTTCATACAAGAGTTACCGCGGAATGGGGTCGTTGGGCGCCATGCAAAGCGGTTCGCGCGATCGCTATTTCCAAGATCAGGAGATGGATGCGGCAAAACTGGTACCAGAGGGAATCGAGGGTCGGGTACCGTACAAAGGGGCAATGCCAAACATTCTGCACCAGTTGATGGGTGGCTTACGGGCGAGCATGGGATACACGGGTTGTGCTGACCTCCCCACGATGCGGACATCCTGCGAATTTGTCCAGATTACACAATCCGGTATTCGCGAGAGCCACGTGCATGATGTTTCAGTGGTCAAGGAAGCGCCCAATTACCAACGCGGTGGTTAGGATTTACTCTTTAGATCGTGGGGGCGTTTGGCCATGAGTCCCGCGATGCCACCGGATCGGGATCGTATTCTGATACTCGATTATGGCTCCCAATACACGCAGTTGATTGCGAGGTCGATTCGAGAACTGGGGGTTTATTGCGAAATTGTCGCCCCTGAAATTGACACGGATGACATCAAGACCTTCGCGCCCAACGGAGTGGTTCTTTCTGGTGGGCCCGCCAGCGTCAACGATGAGGACACGCCTCCCATTCCAATAGAGATTTTGGATGGGCGCTACCCCGTACTGGGTGTTTGTTATGGGATGCAGGCGCTCGCGTTGCATCTTGGTGGCGGTGTGGAAACGGCTGAAGAACGCGAGTACGGGCCGGCTAGGTTGACGCTTTCGAGCCAGAGTGTGTTGTTGGATGGATTGGAAGAAATAACGAATGGCGTTGATGACCCACTCCAGGTATGGATGAGTCACGGTGATCGAGTGTCCGAGTTGCCACCGGGGTTTGTCACTATCGCGACGAGTCCGAATGCGCCCCATGCCGCCATTGCACACCCGGAGCGCCGCATTTTCGGATTACAGTTTCATCCGGAGGTCACTCATTCAGTTAACGGTCGCGAGATATGGCGTCGATTCCTTTTTGAAATATGTTTGTGCCAATCTCACTGGAATGCGAGCAATATCGTTGACCAAATGGTCGAGAATATTCGCGGGAAAGTAGGCAATGATCGGGTCCTGCTTGGCTTGTCGGGTGGCGTAGATTCAGCAGTAGTGGCCGCGTTACTCCACCGAGCCATTGGTGAGCAACTGATCTGTGTTTTCGTTGACAATGGACTGCTTCGAAAAGATGAACAGAAAGATGTGCAGGCCATGTTCGCCGATCATCTTGGCGTTAACGTCCTGGCGATCAATGCGCAAGACCAGTTTCTCGGTGCGTTAAGCGGGGTGAGCGATCCAGAAGAGAAGAGAAGAATTATCGGGCGTGTGTTTATCGATGTGTTTCAGGAAGCCGCGGGTAATGTGGGCAGGGTAGATTGGCTTGCCCAAGGAACGATCTACCCGGATGTGATCGAGTCGGCTGGTATAGCCAGCGGGAAGGCGAAGGTGATCAAGTCGCACCATAATGTAGGTGGACTGCCTGAGCATTTGGATCTTAATCTGCTCGAGCCCATACGAAATCTATTCAAGGACGAAGTTCGTCAGATTGGTCTCGAGTTGGGTCTGGCCCGTTCGGTCGTATTTCGCCATCCGTTTCCAGGGCCAGGATTGGGTGTTCGAGTGTTGGGCGAGGTGCGACGGGAGTATATTGAGATTGTTCGTGAGGCGGATGCCATATTTTTAGAGGAGCTGAGACAAGCGCAGCTTTATGACTCAGTTAGTCAAGCCTTTGCTGTGTTTCTCCCGGTCAAGTCTGTCGGCGTGGTCGGGGACAACCGGGCTTATGAGTACGTTATTGCCCTGCGGGCAGTCGAAACCGTTGATTTCATGACTGCGGATTGGAAGCGCCTCCCGGCCGAACTACTGACTACGGTTGCGAGCCGTATTATCAATGAGGTACGCGGTGTTAGCCGGGTTACCTATGATATTTCGGCTAAGCCACCGGCAACGATTGAGTGGGAATAATTATGCTAACGTAGGCTATAGATAATAAAAGTACTGTCTCCAACAAACGTTCAAAAACATAATTCTGTTTCCAAGTGACATTGTTTACGCTCGAGCACATTGGAGAGCTGTCATATGGCGATTAGTACTGTGAATCTCCATGTATCAGGAGTATTGCATCTATCGACCCTAGCCTTATTCAACTGAAGCGGT
>JAKUTI010000170.1 GCA_022448765.1 Pseudomonadales bacterium | reverse complement strand
GGTTTCTAACCATGGGCCGTGAAAGAATTCGGCTACCCACCAAGAGGGTCAATCACTGAGACGCGACGGCAACGTCGTCAAAACGGCTCTGGTAATCCGAGTGACGGTTCCTTCGGCGAGTTGCGGTATTTTGTGGATCGGAGGGTCTGCAAGAAATGCTAATTCCTACAACGAATTATGCGTCCCATCACAGAGGGGCGCACCCGCGGTTCGCTTACAGCCGCAAAAGTAAAGGGTACGGTCTTTATCTGCCTCATATGCGAGAGGAGTGAACTCGGTGTCGCTATGCGAGCCATCACAGAAGGGCTGGTTTGTGCTTTTTCCACACGCGCACCAAAAGTACTTTTTGCCCGCTGTCACGTCGACAGGGAACGGTGCCTTTTGTGCGATGTTGGGTTCGGCCATGGGTTTACTCCTAGGCTTGTTGAGATAGGTTGCGCGGTATCTATTGCCACGTTAGTTTGCTGCGCTTGAGCTTCGAGCGTTCATGGTGCCTGACAGTCTCGCGTTTTCCAACGTGGCCGACTACCATCGAAGGCTGTTGTGATCCATAGCAACAGGGTAGAGGAAACCGTGGCACGTTGGGATCGGGAAGATACAGAGTCAGTACCTCAGTGGTTTTGGGATGCGATTGACGTTGAATCGCTGCAAGACACGGTTGAAGTCGATGATTGCGACGTGTTCTACCAAGAGTGGGGAGATAGCTCCAAACCGGGCGTTTTACTTATTCATGGAATGAACGCGCATTCGCGATGGTGGGACTTCATTGCTCCACTGTTGCTTGACCGATTTCATGTCGCCGCGATGGACTTAACCGGCATGGGAGACTCCGATTACCGCTACAGTTACGAAGCGGAAACATATGCACAAGAGATTGTTGGGGTTTGTGATGCCGTTGGGTTTGACACCAATGTGGCGGTGGTGGGCCATAGCTTCGGAGGCACCATGGCGACCAAGGCGATGGACCTTTACCAAGATCGATTTGGAGCTTTGGTGCTGGTTGATTCGGGAATTCGCGATCCTGATGAACCGATCCCTGATCGGCCACAGATGGGTGGTGATCGGGCGAAAGCTTACCCTGATAGAGAGACCGCGGAAGCTCGTTTTCGTCTTTATCCTCCGCAGCCGTGTGCGAATGCGTTTGTGTTGAAGTACATCGCTAAACAATCGGTCATGCGAATTGATGGTGGTGCCTGGGCGTGGAAGTTTGACGAGGACCTACCCGGTACTTTGAAAGGTGGCGAGCGATACCCAGAGGAGTACGCTGGGCTATCACTCCCCGTTGGAATTATCTACGGTTCCGACAGTGAGCTTTTTACCAAAGAAACACTCAATTACATGTTGTCGCTCATCCCCGGCGACGTAGATGTGTGTGCCATCGAAGACGCGCAGCACCACGTATTTCTTGATCAGCCGCTAGCGTTTGCGCATGAATTGGCTGACATGATCGTCCGCCTAAGGACAATTTGAGGTGGATGATCTCTCAGGGTGCAGGCATTGATGGGTGGGAGCTTTTCTCGTTAATCCCATGACAAAGCGCCACCGGTTTGGTATTCGGTGACCCTCGTTTCAAAAAAGTTTTTTTCCTTTTTTAAGTCCATGATTTCGGACATCCAGGGGAACGGATTTTTTACCGCCTGAAACCTTTCGGGTAATCCAATTTGAGCCAACCGGCGGTTAGCGATGAACTGCAGATACTCCGCCATCATGTTGCCATTCATCCCAAGAATACCGCGGGGCATGGTGTCGAGCGCATATTGCGTTTCCAGTTCAGTCCCTTCGAGTATCATCTGTGCTGCCAGTTCTTGCATTGAAGAGTCCCACAATTGTGGGTTTTCTAGTTTGATCTGATTTATTACGTCGATCCCAAAGTTCACGTGCATCGATTCATCACGAAGAATGTATTGGAACTGCTCGGAGGTGCCGGTCATTTTGTTGCGTCGCCCCATCGACAGGATCTGTGAGAATCCGCAGTAAAAGAAAATGCCTTCGAGGACGCAGTAATAAGCAATGAGGTTTTTTAACAATGATTGATTATCTTCATGCGTGCCTGTGGTGAATTGAGGATCCGAAAGCTCTTTGGTGTACTTAAGTGCCCAAGACGCTTTTCGTGCCACCGACGGCACCTCGTGATACATGTTGAATATCTCGCCTTCGTCCATGCCTAGAGATTCGATGCAATACTGGTACGCGTGGGTGTGGATTGCTTCCTCGAAGGCTTGCCGAAGCAGATACTGTCGACATTCGGGATTGGTGATTAGTCTATAAATGGCTAGCACTAAGTTATTGGCTACCAGCGAGTCCGCCGTAGAAAAGAACCCCAGGCTTCTTTTAACGACAACTCGTTCGTCGTCGCTTAGTCCGTCTTCAGATTTCCAAAGTGCCACGTCTGCAGTCATGTTGACTTCTTGTGGCATCCAATGATTCGCACACCCATCGAGATATTTTTGCCATGCCCAGTCGTATTTGAAAGGTACGAGTTGATTAAGGTCGGCGCGGCAGTTGATCATCCGTTTCTGATCAACCGTGACGCGCTCGGTATTTTCGTGATGATCCGTTGCCGTGACGTCGGCCTTTAAAGCGTTACCACGAACCAGATCATCTAATCGGGGTTCGGTGGACGGTGGCTTTATTTGTGCGCGAGGGGTCGTGTCGAGCACCTCGGCTGGTTGATCGACTTGATGTGCTGGTCCCATTATTTCGGGGCTGTCTAATTGTTCGGCAAGTGGAATGGCCGAGGGCCCAACTTCCTGATTGGCTACTCCTTCGTCGCTATATTCATCCCAACTGAGCATGTAAGGGCCTCCTATTGGCAGGCTTCGCAATCCGGGTCATCGATAGAGCACGCTTGCGGTACCTCGGCTGGTTCTCCCATGAGCACTTCGTTTGTTGTTTCGGCAACGGGAGAGACTTCTGACGCAACCGCGTTGAGCGCGCTGTCCCCTATGACCGTTGATTTCTCGGTACTTGTCGCGCTGAGGGCTCGCAAGTAATACGTAGTTTTTAGCCCACGCATCCAAGCCATACGATACATGACGTCGAGTTTTTTACCCGATGCACTGGCTATGTAAAGGTTGAGAGACTGAGCTTGGTCGATCCATTTTTGACGTCGACTCGCGGCATCAACGAGCCACCTCGGCTCGACTTCAAAGGCCGTCGCGTATAGTTGCTTAAGGTCGGCGGGTATTCGATCAATGGATTGGAGACTACCGTCGAAATACTTTAGGTCGTTGACCATTACGCTGTCCCAAAGCCCTTGGCGTTTTAGATCGTGAACCATGTGGGGATTGACGACCGTAAACTCCCCCGACAAATTCGATTTAACGAAAAGGTTTTGATAAGTCGGTTCGATCGATTGGGTGACCCCAGTAATGTTGGCGATAGTCGCGGTGGGTGCAATCGCCATCACATTCGAATTGCGCATACCGTGCGTCTTTACTCTTGTTCGTAAGTCTTCCCAGTCGAATCGCGTGTCCAAGTTGACATCTAAATATTCCTTGCCGCGTTCGTTTTGGAGACGCTCTAAGGAGTCGATAGGCAGTATTCCCTGGCTCCACAGAGACCCCTCAAAACTAGTATAACTACCTCGCTCCTCGGCTAGATTGCTGGATGATTCGATGGCGAAATAGGAAATCGCTTCCATAGATTCGTCGGCGAATTCTACAGCGGCCTCGGAAGCATAACCGACCCGTTTGCGGTACAGAGCGTCTTGAAATCCCATAATCCCAAGGCCAACTGGCCGGTGCCGCATGTTTGAAGCACGAGCTGCTGGTACTGCGTAATAGTTGATGTCGATGACGTTATCGAGCATTCGGATGGCTGTACGCACCGTTTTCTTTAGTTTTTCGGTATCTAATTGACCCGATTCGGTGACATGCTGAGCGAGATTAATTGAGCCGAGATTACAAACCGCTATTTCGTCTGCTGACGTATTTAATGTGATCTCCGTGCATAAGTTTGATGAGTGCACGACGCCTACATGTTGTTGAGGGGACCTCGTGTTACAGGAATCTTTAAACGTGACCCAGGGGTGGCCCGTTTCATAGAGCATTGAAAGCATCTTTCGCCACAAATCCTGCGCCTTAACTCGCTTGTATAGTTCTAACTCGCCGGAGTGGGTCAATGCTTCATATTCGAGATATCGCGTTTCAAAAGCGCTGCCGTGTAAATCGTGTAAATCGGATACATCGTTGGGGGAAAAGAGGGTCCAATCGGCATCTTCGAATACGCGTTTCATAAACAGATCAGGTATCCAGTTAGCCGTATTCATGTCATGTGTACGGCGACGGTCATCGCCGGTATTCTTGCGGAGCTCCAAAAATTCTTCGATGTCCAAGTGCCATGTTTCCAGATAGGAACACACGGCGCCTTTACGTTTGCCTCCCTGGTTTACCGCGACCGCCGTATCGTTTACGACTTTGAGGAAGGGCACGACTCCTTGAGATTTACCGTTTGTTCCCTTGATGTACGAGCCAAGGGCTCTAACCGGAGTCCAATCGTTACCTAGGCCACCAGCCCACTTGGACAGCATGGCGTTATCTCGAATTGCGCTGTAGATGCCGTCGAGATCGTCGGACACCGTTGTCAGAAAGCAAGACGATAATTGTGACCGTAATGTCCCGGAATTAAACAACGTAGGTGTAGAACTCATAAAGTCGAATGACGAGAGGAGTCCGTAAAATTCGACAGCCCGTTCCTCGGGGTCCGCTTCCTGGAGGGCCAAACCCATCGCGACCCGCATGAAGAAGATTTGGGGCAACTCGAACCGAATCTCGTTCGAATGCAAAAAGTACCGGTCGTATAAGGTCTGTAAACCCAGGTAGTTAAACTGCAGGTCGCGTTCCGGGATAAGAGACGACCCCAAACGCACAAGGTCATATCGCCCGAGCTCCGGTGCTAGCAGCTCTAATTCGATGCCTCGAAGGATAAATGCTTGAAAAGCTTTGCCGTAGGTGTCCAACATCTGTGATTGAGTGGCTTGATAGTCTTCCTGCCCTTGACTACGGACATCGAGAAATTCAAGTGCTTCGGTTCGGAGTTGGTCTAACAAAAGTCGGGCGGTCACAAACGTGTAGTTTGGCTCCTCCTCGACTAACGTTCGAGCCGTAATGAGCAAAGACGTAGCGACGTCCACTTCCGATATTCCGTCATACATATTGGACAACGATTCGGTCAAGATGCGTTGAGCATCGACATCTTCGAGTCCTTCGCAGGCCTCTGTAACCAGCGTTCGAATTCGCTCCATATCGAGGGCAGCGCGATCACCGTCCCTCCGAACTACGTTGATCGTTATCGACTGGTCTGATGCTGAGTCGACGTCCCCGCTTTCCCTTGCTCTCGCCCTTTCTTCACGGTACAGGACGTAGGCTCTCGCAACTTTATGTTCCCCGGAACGCATCAGCGCAAGCTCAACCTGATCCTGCACATCCTCGATGTGAATCGTTCCACCGGACGGTAGACGACGAGTAAATGTTGACGATACCTGTCCAGCCAAACCAGTAACGAGTTCGCGTATGCGTGGTGATGCTGCTGCCGTACCTCCCTCGACGGCAAGAAAAGCCTTGGTCATCGCGACCCCGATTTTATCCTCGGTGTAGGGAACGACCGTGCCGTTACGTTTAATGACCCGGATCTGACCTGGTGCGGTCGCTGCAATGGAGGGGCTAATTGGACCTGGTGTTGGCGCAGTCACCTTCGCGAGACTGTTTTCGGGCGATTGTTGAGATTGGTCATTCGGGTCGACCGATTCTGCTTGCATTAAAGATGGGTCCCCTTTTTGGCTTCTCGGCTACGTTCTCATGACTCGCTAATCAGACTGGGTCTGGCTTCTCGGATATATACTATATGTAGTGTTGCGGCGCTTAGACAGATATTGTCGATCTATCAACTTGCATTGATATTTGTTCCGAGATCGTGAGTGCACACGTACACCATATGTAGTTTTAATCTGCGCGAGCGACACAACATAAAGGGATAATAACGGGAATGCAAGAAACTCCTTGGGGAAAACCTGTGGATTGCCTGTGGGTTATAAGGTAAAGCTCCTACCACTACATGTTGGGTTCAAGTAAGGGTAAATAAAGGTGAAAGAAAACGCGTTATGAACTACGTATTAGCTATAGATC
>JAKUTI010000017.1 GCA_022448765.1 Pseudomonadales bacterium | reverse complement strand
AAATTACTACCTCGGTGAAGCTTATAGGTTGACCGGCAATGAGGCTTTGGCAAAGTTGCATCTAAAGAAAACGTATCACTGGGATGCAAGTGAAGATTGGCGTAAACGCGCCAGGATTTCGTTGTCGCTACTGTCGGTTCCGTATTGATCAAGGAGCTTAGCTATGCCAACCAATGGCGTGATTGAAACCAACGGCCACACGACTTCTTATCTAGAAGAGGGTCCCAAGGACGGACCTCTTATCGTGTTTGTTCATGGGTGGCCGGAGCTGTCGCACAGTTGGCGACACCAGTTACCGGCAATGGCTCGATTGGGGTTTCATGCTGTTGCACCGGATCTGCGCGGTTACGGCGGATCGTCAAAATACCGGGAACACGCCGCCTACTCCCAAGAAAACGTCGTAGCCGATATGCTTTGCCTTGCCGATGCGTTAAATGCGGAAACCGCGGTATGGGTGGGTCACGATTGGGGCAGCCCAACGGTTTGGAATATTGCCAGCCATCATCCTGATAGATGCCGGGCTGTTGCGAGCTTGTGTGTCCCGTACGCAACGCTTGAGTACGGCGTTGATCGTGTCATTGAGCTCGTCGACCGGAGTGTCTATCCGTTGGAGGAGTATCCTGTCGGGCAATGGGATTATCAGCTCTACTACCAAGAATGTTTCGAGAAAGCTCAATCAGCGATGGAAGCGAAGGTCGAAAATACCGTTAAGGCTTTATTTCGTTGCGGTAATCCTGATGCCGTGGGCAAACCGGCTCTCACGGCTTCACTACGATCATCGGGCGGTTGGTTTGGTGGTGCGGGCGAGGCGCCTGATTTGCCGTTGGATGAGCAAGTGATAAGCACTGATGATTTGGTGGTTTACTCGCAAGCACTCCAAGCCTCGGGGTTTTTTGGTGCTAATTCGTACTACATGAATCATGACGCGAACACGATCTACGCGAAAACCGCGGTTGATGAAGGTCGCCTTGCTATGCCGGTTCTTTTTATGGCAGCTCGGTACGACTCGGTTTGTGAGTCGGTTGATTCTGCGTTGGCTCGTCCTATGAGGAGGCAGTGCGCTGACTTGACGGAAGTCACCGTCGACAGCGGACACTGGATGGCTCAGGAATGTCCCCAGGAGGTCAACGACGTTCTTGAGACATGGATAGCTGGCAAAGTGGGAGCTCGATGAAGTGGAAATTGTCTTGGTACGTCACGGACTTCCGATGCGAGTTGAAACGAAAGACGGCGCGGCCGCAAATCCGTCACTTTCGCGTATCGGTTTGGCGCAAGCGGATCAGGCGTCCGATTGGCTCGTGGCGATAGACATCGACGCTATTTACTCGAGTCCTTTGCAAAGAGCGAGGGAGACAGCAGCGCCCTTTGCGAAGCGATCGGGATTGAAGATCGGGATTGAAGACGATGTATCAGAGTTTGATCGGGATAGTTCGACCTACATCCCAATGGAAGAACTGAAAGCTCAGAATTACGAAGCGTGGAAAGCGTTTGTGGATGGCGGCTACGGGGATGACGTGGATGTACTCTCGTTTCAAGCCACGGTTGTTCGCGGCATTGAATCCATCATTGATCGTCATCCAGGCGAACGGGTTGCCGTGTTTTGTCATGGAGGTGTGGTAAACATGTGGGCGTCGCACGTGCTTGAAACTCCGCCCCGCCTCTTCATCGATGTGGGTTATGCCAGCGTTAGCCGTTTTTTGTGTGCGTCAACGGGAGAGCGGAGCTTGGTCAGTCTCAATGAAACGCAGCACCTTACCGGGTAGCCGGTAAGCCGAAGGGTCCCAGGCTATCGGATGGTCGTAGGAAGATCCCGAATCCAGTCTCGTGGCTAGAACACGGGTCCGGTTGGATCGAGCCCAAGAAAGTATTCCCCCACGGTTTGATAGTGGGATTCGCGTCCTTGGACCTGCTGTGTAATGACGTGGGCGTCTTGGAATCGACGCTGGATTTTTGTGGATCCGAAGATTGCGCTAGAGCCACTGAGATTGTAGGCAACATCAACCACGTCGGCGGATTGTCGAATCGCATGGGTACCGGCCATTCTGAGATGAATGCGCTCTTCAACGGAAATCGATCCGGTTGATTTGACCGACTCCCATACCGTCCCCATGCTCTCGTACAAAAGTGCTTTGGCGGCACGCCAGGTCGCTTCGGCCTTACCGATTTGGCTCTGAACGACTGCATCGTGAGCGAGTGTCTTGCCGTCGAATCGAGGTCGTTTATCACTGGCAAGTTCGATGGTGGCATCCAAACCCGCACGAGCAACGCCTAGCGCAACGCAACCAAAGCCGCACGCGAATAGCAGATGTTGCGGAATAACGTAAAGCGGTCCAGTTTCTATAGGCTCGAGGTCGAGGCGCATGGCTCGCGACTCAGGAACAAATAGTTCGTGCGTGGTAAAGCTAAAACTGCCCGTTCCTCGCAACCCCTGGACGTCCCATACGTCAACGAACTCGACGTCTTCCTTCGGTAATAGATGGAGGCGAGGCGACTGCCCGGATCCACTTGAGACCGCGGCAATCCAATTGGCGTGGTGACACCCACTCGAAAACGCCCAGGTCCCCGTCAACCTATAGCCTTCGTCGGTGGGCTCGGATATCGGACCTTGAGGAGGTCCGTTGGCGACGACTGTATTCGGGTTCCCCCAGACTTCTTCGGCCAAGGGTCGGGGTGCTCTGCCACTCGTGGTCGCAAAAACGGCACCCTGGTTTAGGCACCAACCTGCACTGCCGTCCGCGTACGCTATCGCTTGGACGACGTCTAGATAATCCAGGACGTCCATTTCTTCGCCGCCAAGCGATTTTGGTACAAGTAGTCGAAACAGACCGGCACCCACCATCGCTTCGACGACATCTTTGGGTAGCTGCCTCTTGTCATCGATCTGCTCAGCCGATTGCTCAATGGCTGGTGCGATCGCGCGTGCTCTCGCGAGTGGTGTATCAGTGCCGTTGATGTGTTGCATAGCGTTCTGGCGCGATTCTACTCATTACGCGGGGAAATTGCCGACGCACGAGGGCTCGGCGTTTGTCGGATTTCTACTAATTTGTTCGGTTGTGTATGGATTGTTTGCGTGTTAGCGAGTGAGCTCGCGCTATCTTGCTCCCGTTCGAGCAGTACCTGGAGAACTGTTGCCGACATCCCGTATTTTCTAGGCTGGGTGGAATTCCGCACGTGCAGCCTCAAAATATAGGGCACGGATCGTTACATTTTTATTCCGATTGAGCATATACATATTTTTTTTAATGAAAATAGCATATGCGTCAGCATGCGTTTTTTCGTTGCTGAGATGTAACAAATTTGTAATAGTTCGCGCCGCAAAACTCCTAGGTACAGGCGAAAAAGGCTATGAATTCATTTAGGTCTTGGAGAACGGCGGTGTTTGCGGGTGCACTGGCTGTTATTTGGACGAATCCGGTCGTTTCGGAAGAGGCGGATGCCGAAGCCGACATCGAAGAAGTTGTTGTCACGGGTTCCCGGATTACCCGATCGAATACCGAAACCACCGCACCGATTAAGATTCTCGATAGATACGAGATCGAAAAGTTAGGACAAACGTCGATCGGTGACTTCTTGCAGGATCTGCCGGAAAACGTTGGCGGTATGAACGCGCAAAACAATAACGGCGGAAATGGATCCACTCAAATAAGCCTCCGGGGACTTGGTGCCAGTCGGACCCTGGTCCTTGTTAACGGCAGGCGCCACGTGCCCTACTCCACCGGGGGTACCGTTGACTTGAACGCTATCGCGCCGAACTCCATCGAGCGCATTGAGGTCCTAAACGATGGTGCATCCACCATCTACGGATCAGACGCCATCGCTGGAGTGGTCAACGTGATCACGCGTCGAGACTTTGAAGGCGTCAGCGTTAGTGGCTACCACGGTTTTTCTGGTGAAAGTGACGGACAGATTAGCGATGTAAATGCCACCTTCGGAACGTCAAGTGACCGCGGTAATGTGACTATTTCCCTTGGTCATTATGAAATGAATGACGTCATGGCGGGGGCTCGTGACTGGGCTTCGACAGACCGCTGGTACGATTGGGGTCAAAACAATGGCTATTTTCAGGGCTTAGGCTCCTCGGCAACGCCAGAAGGCACCATTATTGATCGACTTGGAACCGAGGGGAACGAGAGATGGACGGCGGTACGTGAAGCCGGCAACCTACTCTGGGGGCCCGGCGGCAATAATCCAAATGCGGAGTGGAGTGCCTTTGCAACTTCTGGAAATTCGGACGTCGGCGAAGGCTCGTACTACAACTACCAGCCAGAAAACTACATTTACACGCCTCAGCAACGAACTAATGTCTTTGCCTCCGGCAATTACGCGATCCGTGAGGGGCTAGGCGCTATTTTTGAAGCTTCTTACATTAATAGGCAGTCGGATCAGAAACTTGCGCCTACGCCGTTGTTTATCATTTCCGAGGGCCTCACCGTTGAAGCGGCTCAAGCCCATAACCCCTTCGGTCGAGATTTCATCGATGTTCGAAGACGTATGGTCGAGGCCGGTAACCGAAATTTCCTCCAGGACATCGATACCTATCGTTTGGTGGGAGGACTTGAGTACGAGATTAACGGTTGGCTAATGGATGCGACCGTTAACTTTGGACGCACCGACGGCACGGACATCAACGAGGGTCGATTTATCCGAAGTCGAGTTGCTGAAGCACTCAGCTCCGACTGCACCTCGCCCTGCGTTCCGTTGAACCTATTCGGTGGCCCCGGGAGTATTACCCAGGACCAAGTTGATTACATTTCGTATACCGGGACGGCGAAGACGACGTTTACACAAAAGTCAGTCCAAGTGAACGTCTCGAACAACGACATTTATGAGCTACCGGCAGGTAACCTTGGCGTAGCCATGGGTTGGGAACACCGTAACGAGTCTGGTAGTTACATCGAAGATCCGCTTACCGAGATGGGCGACACCACCGGTAACAAGGGTGAGAGCACACGCGGGGGATTTGAGGTTGATGAGGCGTACATTGAATTCCTCGCTCCGATCCTTTCTGCCGATATGGACCTTTTCGACGGGAATCTAGGCGATGTAGACCTTGAGTACTCAGTACGTACATCCGAATACAGCAACTTTGGTGATACAACCAACAGCAAGTTCGGAATTCGCTGGGATTTCCGTGATTGGATTGCGGTACGAATGACATCCTCCGAATCGTTTAACGCGCCATCGATTGCGGCGATGTACGCGGGTCAAGCGGATTCGTTCCCCACGGCCACGGACCCTTGTTCAAACTTAGCGGACTTTGGTCAGTACAACGAGGATCCAGTAGTCAGAGCCAACTGTGATGCGCAGGGCCTTGTTGGGGGTGTCAATGACAATCGGACGCAACTGCGTGCAAGAGTAGGAGGCAATCCTAACCTTGAGCCCGAAACTTCCGATGCGTTCCTGTACGGGTTCGTGATTCGGCCGCAGTTTATCGAGAACCTCGATGTGACGATCGACCGGTGGGAGTATGAGATCGAAAGTACCATTGGGGGAATCGGCGTAAGCAGCATCCTTTCAGGTTGCTATGAGTCGGGGCTTGCGGAGTGGTGCAGCAAAATTGAACGCGGTCCGACGGGACTGATTTCAAACATCTATGCTATGACGGCTAATATCGGGAAAGTTGACACCTCGGGCACCGATTATCAGGTTGATTACCGCTGGGATCACGAGAAAGCGGGAAGTTTCTCGATCAGCTTTGACTATACGAACATAGATGAGTACTTGATCAATAGCGGATCTTTGGTGCTTGACTGTCTCGACGTTTATGACTGCGGCACAACACTAAGTGACCGTTGGATCCTAGATGTCGACTGGTCGAAAGGCCGTTACGATGCAAGTATCCGGGTGAACTCGTACAGCGAATTTCGTGAGTGCGAAGACGAATCATGTCGAGTGACGACGGGAGCAGATGGAACTCCTAATGTCCCCGCAAGTCGCGATATCGAGGCAGCTAAGTATTTGACCTTGTCCGGGGGCTACGACTTCGAGCAGGGAACGCGCGCGCGTATCGTGGTTTCTAACTTGCTTGATGAACCGCCTCCGAGAATTTTCGGCGGCTTCTATTCGTCGGCAGATGTAGCGTATGACTTTATGGGACGTTACATCATGCTCGCGCTGAGCCATACGTTCTAACGAGTGAACGTTAGATTCCGACCTAAAGGCGGGCGTTATGCCCGCCTTTTTTTTGGAAGGTCGGTTGTTGAACGTTAAAGAAGCTAGTGCGTCAAGGTAAATTTCTCCGGGATGGTGCAACATAAACCCTAAGATGAATAAAGCGCGAAAGTTCGACCGAAATCGAATACGGCTACTAGTAAGTGGACTTAGTTTATTTTGTGGGCTTGCCACAGCTAACCCACTTCCTCCCACTGAACATTTCAGCAAATTCGATGAGATTTTTTCTGTACGGATTTCCCCTGGTGGCGAGTACCTCGCTTTCATGACCAAGGTCGATGGACGAAATCGAGTCATCGTGTACGACCGCGCAAAGAAAGACGCGATCAATCAGATTTTTTTTACCGGGTCGAATGAAGAGGTTGGGGAGTATTACTGGTCGAGTAAGGATCGTTTGGTCGTTGGGATTCAACGGTTTATACCGTCGATGCGCGAACAGCCATTCGTCGGCGGCGAACTATTTGCCGTCAACGTCAACGGGAAAAAAGAAAAGCGAATTTTCACGTTCCGATTGCCGCCAGGCAAGAGAAAGTCCCGTTCACCGAACAATGGCATCGGATTTGGTGGCTGGGCCATGATGCTCGATCCGCTTCCTGACGACCCGAACTACGTGCTGATTCGGACCATCTCGTTCAGCGGGGCGCGTTCGGGCGTTTACAAATTACATACTTTTAATTCGTCGATGCGCCGCATTGCGCAACTCCCATCGGGGGCAGGTCAGGTGTTACTCGATGCCGAAGATCGTGCGCGCTATGCCTGGGGCATGACGGAATACTACGAGCAGTTCTTGGCCCATAAAGCCCCGGATTCGCTGGAATGGGTTCATTTATTAAAGATGCCCTACCCTGGCGGGATGTTGGAGCCCATCGCTTTTACAGATGATGGCAAGGCGATTTTAGCGCTCGATAGTCGGGATGGCGGGACCAAGGCGGTGGTCAAAGCGTCGTTGGACCTAAAACGGGTTGAAATGATTTATCGAGATCCGGTTGCCGACGTGCTTGATGTCAAGATTGATAAAGATGGCAATGCTTACGCGTTTGTTTCGGGTATCGGCAAGCCCGAATTACATTATCTCGACCCGAATCATGAGCGCGCCGGAGTGACGCAATCGCTTCAGGCAACCTTTCCCGAATCCCGAGTAGAAATTGTCAATGCGACCAGTAATGGGTCGTTACAAGTCATTCACGTATCGAGTGATCGCAATCCAGGTTTTTACTATCTCTTTGATAAGGACGCGGGAGGTTTAATTCCGTTCAGTGGCATGCGGCCCTGGGTCGATCAAGAGCGCTCGGGACGCGTCGAACCCATTGAATTTACGGCGCGCGACGGACTTCATATAACCGGGTTGCTGACCATCCCCCCGACGGAGACGGACGCGGGATTTGCGCTTGTCGTCAATCCGCACGGCGGGCCGCATGGGCCGTTTGATGCGTGGGGGTACGATAAGCAATCGCAATTTCTAGCGAGTCGAGGGTACGCGGTTTTACAGGTGAATTTTCGTGGATCCGGCGGCTTTGGTGCCGACTTTGAGGCAGCAGGGTTCCGTCAGTGGGGAAGAAAAATCCAACATGACGTCATCGATGCAACGCGATACGTGATGAAGAACTTTCCCATCGATCCGGACCGTATCGCCATCATGGGGGCGAGCTTTGGCGGGTATTCTGCGTTGCAAGCGTCCATCATCGAGCCGGACTTGTACAAGGCCGCGATCGGTGTTGTAGGTGTTTATGACTTCAACTTAATGTATTCCGCGGGTGATATTCGGGGTCGTTTCAGTGGACGCCGTTACCTAGAGAAAGCGTTGGGGAAAGACAAAGACGAGTTTGTGGAATTTTCGCCCATTGAACGTGTCGCTGAACTAAAGGCGCCGGTGCTATTGATTCAAGGCGAAGAAGACGATCGAGCTCCCGTCGTCCACGCCAATAAACTTGCGGCCAAATTGAAACAACGTGGGCACCCGCATGAATACGTGGTGATCGCTAACGAGGGTCACGGATTTTACAAGCCCGAGAATCGCGTGAGGCATTTGGAATTGATGGAGCGATTCCTCGATAAGTATTTGTAGTTAGCTCGCCGGTTTGGAGCGTTAGATCATCTACATCCGCCGTTGTGGCTCGCCGGGACGCTGTCTGGTTTTGCTGTCGGGGTCCATGAAATACGGTTGTAATTCCTTTCGCGCGGAGACGCCTTTGATCTGGTCCGCGACTTTTTCCGCCAACATGATGGTGGGTGCGTTGAGATTACCGTTGGTAATTTGGGGGAACACAGACGCATCAACGACGCGCAAGTTCTCCAAGCCGCGGACGCGGCAGTTATGATCGACGACGCTGTCTTCGCCAACTCCCATGCGACACGTGCCGCAAGGATGGTAGGCACTTTCAGCATTATTGCGAATAAATGCATCGATGCCGTCGTCACTATCGCATTGGAGACCCGGGGATAATTCTTCTCCGGGGTATCGGTCCAGCTGGGGCTGTTGAAATACCTCTCGGGCGAGGCGTATTGCTCGACGAAAGACTTCCCAGTCACTCGTGTGGGTCATGTAGTTAAAGCGGATGAGCGGTTTGTCTCGGGGGTCGGCGGACCTTAATTCAATGTGACCGCGGCTCGGGCTTTGCATCGGGCCGACATGCACTTGAAAACCGCTCGAGCCGCGAGTCACCGATCCGTCGTACGAGACGGCTGCCGGGAGAAAGTGAAACTGAATATCGGGGGCGACGATTCCCTGACGGCTTCGAACAAAGCCGCCCACTTCGAAGTGGTTTGTTGATCCAAGCCCGGTTTTTCTGGCGAGCCACCGAGCTCCGATCATCGCGCGCCCTAGAGGGTTTAACCATCGATTGAGCGAATTTTCTCGGGGACAGGAACGTTGCAAGTAAATTTCCAGGTGATCCATCAGGTTTTGACCGACCGCGGGAACCACTTTGATCGGTTTAATGGCATTCGATCTCAAGGAATCTTCGGGCCCGATGCCGGAAAGCATTAAGAGTTGGGGCGATCCAATAGCCCCCGCCGCCAGGATCACTTCTTTATTGGCGTGCTCGACGAGCAGTCGTTTCCCGTCGTGGTAGCGAACGCCGGTGACGCGTTCGTCCGTGCATTCAAGCTTCTCCACTAAGTTATAGAGACGAACGGTTAGGTTGTTTTTTTGATTAGCGCTGGCAAGATACGCGCGCGAAGCGCTGCAACGGCGTCCTCGCGAAACGGTCATTTCTAGATCACCAAAGCCCTCTTGTCGGAAACCATTGAGGTCGTCGCTTAATCCATAGCCGGCTTGTTCCGCGGCGAGGACGAAGTCATCGTAAAGCGGGTTACGTTTTGTCCCGCGCGAGATCTTTAGTGGACCGTCCTTGCCACGGTAGTCGTTAGGTGTGTCAAGCCAAAGTGCATCTTCTGACTTTTTAAAGTACGGCAGAACATCTCCATACCCCCAACCCGTCGCGCCCATCGCTCCCCATTGTTCAAAGTTCGTCGGGTGACCGCGTACGTGGACCATCCCGTTAATCGATGATGACCCGCCGAGCACCCGTCCTCGCGGACAATGGATTCGGCGATTTCCTAATCCCGATTCGGGTTCGCTCATGTACAGCCAGTTGAAGCGTGAATCGTTGACCGGGATCGAAAAAGCCGCCGGCATCTTCAGTGAGACGTGGCGATCGAGACCGCCGGCTTCCAATAGAAGGACCGTGTGTTTTCCGTCCTCGCTGAGACGGTGCGCAAGAACGCATCCAGCAGATCCTGCGCCGATAACGATGTAGTCGAACGTGCTCATGTAGGAAACCTATTCGTTGATCGTCATATCGGTGCTGACACGTTGGTGGCTAACGGACCAAGCGGGGGCAGTGTACTTCATCGAGGAGTGCTAATATTTCGACGCAACGCGCACTGAAATACGCACCGGAGAGAAATCACGGTGATCCAGATGTTTTGGTCTCGAGTAATCATCGTCGCCCTCGCGATAGGGGTATTCGCGTTCGGAAACATGAATGCGCGAGCTCAGCCGACGTCGACATTGTTGGATTGGCTCAGCGCGTATTGCCCCGATTGTCTTTCCAAGGGTTCCCGAAGGACCGGCGTCTACGTCCTCGAGTCTGGAGAAGACGCCCTCCTCGCCCGAGCTTGGCTGACGGAAAAGGCGCAGGCAACCATCGATGTCCAGTATTTCATTTGGGAGCCAGACAACATTGGCATCCTGGCAGCAGAAGCACTGCTCGCAGCCGCTGATCGTGGCGTGCGTGTTCGCGTTTTGGTCGATGACTTCCTTCTTAAAACAGAAAACCGGATCTTGGCGAACATCAATCACCACCCAAACGTTGAGCTACGAATATATAACCCCAAACACCACGTCGGCGTTTCGGTCATCGAACGTATCTATTACCTTGTTTTTGACTTCACGTCGTTCAATCAACGGATGCATGACAAGGTTGCTATTTTCGATGATCACGTCTCTATCACCGGTGGCCGCAACATGGCCGATGAGTACTTTGATTACGACGGGGTCTACAACTTTCGCGACCGGGACGTCTTGTTGGCCGGAGCCGTAACGGAAAAGGTCAAAGAAAATTTCGAAGAGTTTTGGACTAGTTCGCTAGCGCTTTCGGTTGATGCGTTACTAGGGCCGTTAGCTACGGAAAGTGACGAGAGTTTTCGGCGCGAAATGCAGGCTTACGCCAACAATCCGTCAAATTTCGACCCAAAAGTTCGGGAAAGCATTGCCGATGTTTCGACGCGCATCCAGGCGGTGATCGGCGATATGGTCTGGACCGACGTCGAATTCATTAACGATGCGCCGGGGAAAGTGTCGACAGCGTTGGATCTGAAGACGTACGGACGTTTGGTCGAGGAAGTCAGTGCTGCGCAACGATCAATACTGATCCAAACCCCTTATTTAATATTCCCCGAGGATGGAATCGCCTTGCTGGCAAAGAAAGTTGACGAGGGCGTGCGGGTCAGAATCGTCACAAATTCAATGTTGTCGACGGACAACCCCATGGCGTTTAGTGGGTATCAACAACAGCGAGCGTCTATGATTGAGGCCGGCATCGAATTGTTTGAATTTCGACACGATGCATCGATCCGCGACGAGATCATCACCAAGACGCCGACAAATACCCATGCCACCATCTCGTTGCACGCGAAGAGCATGGTGGTGGATGGCGCTCGTCTATTTATCGGGAGTTTCAATCTCGACCCTCGGTCTGCTCAGCTGAATACCGAGGTGGGTGTATTGATCGAAAATCCTACCTTGGCGAGTGCGCTATCTCGACAGATTGAGAAAGACATGCTGCCGGAAAACAGTTGGGCCATCAGTCAACAATTTAATCCGGATCACATGGCGTCCTGGCTAAAAAATATGGAAATCTGGTTTTACGGTTTGCTCCCAATAACATCGTTACTTTGATTTAAGTAATTATCATAAGATAATGATATATATGAATAAAGTATGGAACCTGATGAACCGATGAAGCGTGGATTATGGGCCCAAGCCGGTGCCATGGCGCTGCAAACGCCTGAATCGCGGAACCGATACGTCGATTTCTTACGCGCCCTGTCTATTCTCGCGGTGATATCCGGGCACTGGTTAATGGCTGCACCCCACGTGGTCGAAGGCAATTTAGCTATTGCCAACATGCTCGAGCTGGAACCTTGGACGCGTTGGCTTACCTGGGGGTTCCAGGTGATGCCTATCTTTTTCCTGGTGGGTGGCTACGCGAATGGAGTCTCCTGGAACGCCGCTACCAGGGATGGCCATGGCTACAGCGATTGGTTGACGAGTCGGTTGGGCCGGCTAATTAAACCTGTCCTGCCACTAGTCGCTGCATGGGTCGTCATCGGCGGAGTGGGTAATGCCATAGGGATTCGGTCTGAAATTCTTGCTATCGCGTCGCAAGTTGCGCTGGTCCCGATATGGTTTTTGTCCGTATATATCTTGGTGGCGCTGCTCGTTCCCTTGACCTGGAGCGCTTGGCGACGATACGGGATGGCCTCGTTCTGGGCGCTAGCGCTGCTGGCGTTGGCGAACGACGCCTTGTTCTTTGTATTTGGTGTTAAAGATGTTGGCTGGCTCAACTACGCGTTCGTTTGGCTTGCTGTCCATCAGTTGGGATACGCGTGGCGTGACGGTCACCTTAACGGTTTGCGAAATGCGGCGACCTGGGCGATTGGCGGTGCGTTGCTCTTGATTGGGATGGTGTATTTTGGCCCCTACCCCATCGCCATGGTGAGTGTGCCGGGCGACGAGGTCAGCAATACGTTACCGCCTAAGTTCGCCATGCTTGCCCTTGGGGTCATGCAAATGGGCATACTTTTGGCTTTTGAACGTCCGGCGCAGCGTTGGCTAGCACGCGTTGGCCCTTGGACTGCGACGTTGGTGATCAACGGCATGATCATGACGATCTATTTATGGCATCTCACCGCATCGACCCTGACGGTGGGTTTGGCTTTGGAGATTGGAAATATGGGTCTGGAAATCGACCCTGGAACGGGCTTGTGGTGGTCATTACGGCCGGTCTGGCTCTTGGTTTACGTTGCCGGGCTCGCGCTGTTGGCGCCAGCGTTTAGTCGGCTCGAGCGAGGGTCTTCTAGTGCCGTCCAGACAATCGCCGGTTGGCGGTTGGTAACAGGTGCCCTGATTACCTGCGGCGGGTTGGCCTTGTTGGCGTTAGATGGCGTGGTCGGTACAGAGTGGTTTGGACTTCGCGTATATGTCCTCTGCTTGCCTTTCTTAGGTGCCGTGATCGCTGGAGTCGTCTCGTTGCCGCAACGTATTCAGCGAACTTGAATGAATCGCAAATTTCCGGTTTGGCTCTGAGGAACGATTAGCCCGACCACTGGCCTCGGTCAATCAGCAGTTTCTTAAGCGTTGCTGGCTGATCCGTCATGATGCCGTCGATTCCCATGTCAAGAAGTTCGTTCATTTGCTGGCGTGAATTGATCGTCCAGACGTGAATTTGCCGTCCGCGTCGGTGCATGGCGTCGATAAAGCGTTGATCGACGACCCTGATGCCGTTCCATCGGACCGGCACTTGAGCTGCCAGACCATGGAGGCCTCCGGTTGGTATACCGAAACTGGAGAGTCGAGCGCGAAATGTCTCAATCGGTCCCGTCGACGTGCAAAGGCTAGGAATAGCTTCCCGAACACGGCGTATCCGGCGATCGCTGAAGGAGCCGACGCAGACACGATGTTGAACTCCGAGGTTTCGGATTAGGCGGATCAAAGGATCGACTGAAGCGTCAGATTTGGGATCGATATTAAAGCGTGTGTCGGGAAAGCTCGTGAGGAGCTCATCAAGCCGCGGAATGGGTTCACGGCCGGCAACGCGTACGGACCGAATCGAGTCATAGCTTAGCTGTGCTATTGGGCCGCTGCCGTCAGTGACTCGATCCAGTTTATCGTCGTGGAAGGCTAGGAGAATTCCGTCAGACGTGAGATGAACGTCGGTTTCTAAGTACCGAAAACCCTGTCTTACGGCACTTTCGAAAGCGACCAATGTGTTTTCGGGACCCGCGTGATGGTCGCCCCGGTGTGCAAATGCCAGACACCCGGGGTGGTCTAGAAAAGGGTGAGTCACCGGAATAGGGACGAAAGCGAGATCAAAGATGGCACACGATGTCAGACTTGCCGGCCATCACGTCGCCAAGAGAGCCCGTCGAGATCCGCCAAGGGCGCAGTCGAAGTAGTCCAAATGTTGGATCCTCAACGTCTTTCCACAGCATCCCGAGGTCGTAGCCGAGCGGAGGTGGCGTTTCCCGAAATAACGTCCATACGCGTTGCTTTTCATCGACGTCGTCTTCCCACGAGGCCTCGCAATCGATCATGGCCTGCTCGTGAGCGGGATCCCAGTACGACAGACTGACGAATGGATTTGAAGCCAGGTGCTTTTCTTTGTGGCTGTATCGGCCAGTGGCGATCCACCCGGCTGGGCCCTCCCAGATCGGATGCAAAATACGCGACCGAGGTTTACCGGAGCGGTCGACGGTGGCGAACGTGCACCAGACAATGCGATCAGCGATTTCTCTAAACTTGGGCTCGATTTCCTCGAATGTGACGTCCACCACGATCAATTCATCCTTGTCAGGTAAACCGCTTTACCGGCCTTGGAATTGGGGTTCACGTTTTTCGACAAAGGCATGGAATGCTTCACGCGAATCGGCGCTTGCGCCGGTTCGACTGTGTCGTTCGCTTTCGAGCTCAATGTAATCGCGTAACGGCATATTCTCTGCGTTGACAAAGTTTCTTTTCATTTCACCAATGGCTAGCGGCGCAGCTTTAGATAATCGATCGACGATGGCGTCGACTTCATCGCGAAAAGTTTCGTCGGAAAAGGTTTTCGAGACCAAGCCAATGCGTTCTGCTTCATCGGCCTTAAATTTGTCGGGCATAAAGAAGAGTTCTCTCGCTTTGCTCGCCCCAATGATGCGAGGCAGAAGCCACGGGCCAGCCATATCGCCTGAAATCGCAACGCCTAAGAACGCAGAATTAAATGTAGCGCTCGCTGTTGCGTAGCGAAGGTCGCAGGCGCATGCCCAGCCGAATCCGGCGCCAGCGCACATACCGTTAATGCCGGCTACCGTGACTTTGGGCATTTCATGAAGCAATGAGGTGATATGGAAGCAGGCCTTGCTGAACGGCGCTTGTGCTTCGCCGCTGGTCGACGCCTTAAGATCGACACCAGGGCAAAATCCTCGACCAGAACCCGTAAATAGGACCACGCGTACGCTGTCGTCTCGAGCGACGACGTTCAGGCAATCGTAAAGTTCGCGCATCATGGCATTGGTAATGCCGTTGAGGTTATCTGGCCGATTCATGGTGATCGTCGCCCGTGTCCCCTCGACGTCGTACAGGATCGTTTCGTAATCGCTCATCGTGCTCTACCTTTTCCTACGAGTTGGAAATCCTAGGCGTAGTTGCGTCGCGTCACAAGATGCCGGTGGTGCACGGTCTTCTGTGGCTCGGGGGCTAGGCCGTGGCGTTCAAAGTACAACGCTCGTTGACTGGTTACTTGAGGTAGCGATCCAGGTACTCGACGGATCCCGCGATCTCCGTTTGCGGCACTGCAGTATGGATACCCGGATTGGCATGCAGCGTTTTTTTCTCGCTACCCAATGCGTCGTAGAGTTCGAGACAGGCCTCGCGTGGAACGATTTCATCGTCCCACTGGACCAAAAAACGAACGGGACATAACACCTCGGGTGCGAGTCGTTTAAGGTCATCGCCGTTGGGACCCCAAATGCCCATGAGTCCGAGTAAGGCAACGCGTATGCGTGTGTCCGACGCCGTGACAGGTAATCCCATCATGGTCCCCATGGATAGTCCCCACCAGCACGCGGGGCGCACACCTTCTTCGGCTTCAATAAAATTCAAGGCAGCGTGCCAATCCGCGACGATTCCTTGGGTCCCGCCGCCAGCATTCCAGATGTCGGAAAATCCTTCGGTGCTCCGAACTTCCGAGCCGGATGCGCGTTCACCGTGTCCTGGCCCGTCGATGGCCATCGACGCGATGCCACGCTGTGCGAGAAGTGTTGCGACGAGCTGGACATACTCCACTTTCTTGTGTGTCGAACCACCGTGTCCGAGTAGAGCAATTCGATTGGCGTTACCGCTTTTAGGTCGCCAATAAACGCCGGGAACGTTTTGTCCGTTCACCGTGAGATCGAACGCTCTTTCGGTGATCTTCTCGATACTTACTTCATCGCTACGCCATGCCATGAATTGTCCCTCCGTACCTGTCATGAATTATCTGGTTTCTGTGGCTACGAGTGTAAAGCGAAAGTACGTTGAGAAACCGTCAATATTGCTTTGAACCTTACCGACGTTTTGAGCCTTGACGGTTTCTTTCCCCCGCCTTTATGGTGGTCAACCTAATCCGATTACGCCACCTTGTCGCATGGCGTATTGTTGTCTGATACATGGCGAGCAAGCGAAAAAATGAGTGAAGAACCCAAGGATTGGCGTAACGACGGCGTTAAAGTCATTAGCGGCCAACATTTAGCCAAAAATACACCGCAGACCAAAGGGATGACGCGGGCGGCGGCTATCAATTTTGCGACAGCGGGTGCCAAGAAGCTCTGGGCGGGTACCGTTGAGATACATCCGGACGCTAAAACCGGTGCCCACCATCACGGTGCGTTGGAGAGCATCATTTACATCATCAAAGGCCGGGCTCGGATGCGCTGGGGCGAAAGACTGGAGAATATTGCGGAGGCGGGCCCTGGTGACTTTATCTACGTTCCGCCGTTCGTGCCTCATCAGGAGATTAACGCGGACACAAAAGAACCTTTGCACTGTGTTCTTGTCCGGAGCGATCAAGAGGCCGTCGTTGTTAATCTTGATTTACCCGTAATTGAAGATCCTAAGGGATTGCATTGGGTCGACGCGATTCACCCGATGCCGTAGCTGGAGAGAAACGAGGTATTTATGGGCGACGGAAACAATCATATCCAGGGTGTGCCCTGGGATCTTTCGGGCGAGTACGAAAGCGCCGATTGCTCAGCCATCAATAAGGACCTCGTTTTAGCAAGTGAATTGATGGACCAAATGGCCGAGCAGAATTCGGTGCTGCTCCCTCTCCTTGAACAGGCGGATGAATTGGTTGTTGAGGCAGCCGGTGACGGTATCGCGGCGGCACGAGAAATTCACCGTATTGCCGAAGAGATTCGGTTGCTGCTTGATAATCCTGAAACCTACGCAGACTGTTGCATGAGCGTGGATAGTCAAGACGAAGCTGCACAGATACTGTCGGGTCGACTGCAATCGTACCAAAAACGTTTTACCGAGCTTTCCCAGCCGCTGGCGCAGTTTCTGGATCTCGCGTCGCTTGAGGTTATCGAGGCCTATCTTGATCACGAGCTGACAAGTGCGACGCGCTTCGTGGTTGAGCACGCGAGAAAACGTAGGGACTTTAGCCTCAGTCTTGCGGAGGAGACGCTGATTTCGGGGCTAGCTCAAGACGGGATCCATGCATGGGGTCGTTTGTACGATCAGCTTGCTGGATCGTTAACGTGCGATGTTCTGATCGGTAACGAGTCGGAATCCATGGGTTTGGCGCAAGCGAGTGGGTTGCTGCAAAAAACCGATGATAGAACGCGGGAAAGTGCGTGGCGGTCGATCAACACGTCATGGGAAGAACATATCGAATCTTGTGCCGCCGCCATCAATGCGATCGCGGGCTGGCGACTGGAATTGGGTAGACGCCGCTCAAACAAAAGCTCTATGCATTTCCTAGATTCGGCCGTGCACATGAATAGGATTTCCCGTTCGACGCTCAACACCGTTCTTGAAGTTGCAGAGGAGTCGATCCCGTTGGCCCGACGCGCGGCTCTGCTGCAAGCCAAGGCCTATGGCAAGGATCAATACGGGCCTTGGGATCAGCGCTCACCTGCTCCTACGGTCAGTGGTGAAGATCGGCCGATCCCCTACACCGAGGCGTTGGAACTTATCGCGAACGCCTATCGGAGTGTTGATCCGACCATGGGCGAGTTCGTTGAAATGATGGCGGAACGGCAATGGATTGAGGGTACTGTCGGTCCTCGCAAACGGCCCGGTGCTTATTGCACGGGGTTTTCTAAATCGCGAACGCCTCGTGTGTATATGACATATACCGGCGGAGCGAGTGATGTGATCACGTTAGCCCACGAACTGGGACACGCTTTTCATTCTTGGACCATGAGGGATCTCCCCGACAGTCAACGAAGTTACGGAATGTCGCTTGCTGAAACCGCAAGTACGTTTGGAGAAACCATCGTTCGGGACGCACTCCTTGAGCGCGCTGGGACACCCACAGAAGAATTAGCTATCGCTTGGGAAGAAACCGGTGCTTTAATTTCGTTCATTTTGAACATTCCGACCCGCTTCGAATTCGAAAAGAATTTTTACGAGGCGCGCCAACAACGCCCCGTACGTCCAGATGAACTTAAGGCATTGATGAGTCGAGCGTGGGAGAAGTGGTACGGCGAAAGTTTGTCCGAACCGGACCCTCTTTTCTGGGCGAACAAACTCCACTTCTATATTTCCGGCTTAAGTTTTTACAATTTTCCATACCTTTTTGGGTATCTCTTTAGTCTTGGGGTCTATGCGAAGCGACTGACATTTGGCGACGAGTTTTTCCCACGATACGAGGGATTGTTACGCGATACGGGACGGTTAACGGCAGAGGATTTGGCCGCGAAGCATCTGGACGCAGATCTCTCGCGGCCGGATTTTTGGCGCGACTCGGTCGCCATGTTGAAACCGCGTGTTGATCAGTTCGACAAACTCGTCAGCGAATTACCCGTGTGAGGCTTATAGATCGACCCAAACGGTTGGACGACGCGGGGACCTAGCCGCGTCTATTTTGTTTGCCTCTTCTTATAGCGAATACGTCGCTGTAACGACTTGTAGGCATCAGTTAAGAGTCGACCGCTATCACGTTCTTCGCAAATAAACCGGCCGAGTAGTTCGCCCGTTGTCGCGTCGATCGAGGGGTCGGAAAGTAAATCCAGCAGGCGATCTTCTTGATTACCGGAATTCGTGGAGCGTTTGACGCCAATACCTAAGGCATGAAATTTGTTGGTATCGGCGCTTCTTGAAGCTGCGAGCTTGACGCTCTTGCTGGTAGCCGCAGTTTTGGGTGGCTCTAGTGGGTAACCGAGTTCGCCTAGCCGCTTTTCGAACGCCCACGAGTGTTCGGCTTCCCTGACGGCAACGGTATTTAAGACGGTTCTTAATCGCGCGTCTCGGGTGCTTGATGCCCACGCCTTAAAGAGTTCGTACCCTCCCCGCTCGGCGTTAGCGATCGCTGCCAGCATGCCGATGTAACTTGGTCTATCTGCCATGTGCTCGATTCGAACTGCAAACCTAGGGCATGTAAGTAAATGCGACCGAGCAAGCGCTGTAAAGTAGGCTAGCGCTTTTAGTTCAATGAATTGCTGAAAAAGTTCGACCATGGATGGTTTACGTTGCAGTTAGCCCTCCCGTTGGTTTTCGATAAGGCTGAACCTAGATGAATAAAACCCGAATGGAGTTAATCGAGCTCACGGCGATCTATGCCGATTGGGCGCTCGAATCAATTCCGCGACAATACCCAAATCATGTTTCACTCAGTTTGAGAGGGGCGAAAGATCTAGCAGAACCCCGTCACAACACGCCTATCTTTTACGGTTGCTATGACTGGCATTCGTCGGTGCACAGTCATTGGATGTTGGTGCGACTTGCGCGCCTCTATCCGGAAGCACCGTACGTTGATCGCGCACTGGCGTTGCTCTCATCGAATTTTGTACCCACGAATTACGTAGGCGAGTTCAAGTACCTCAGTGCTGGCCACCGGCAAACGTTTGAGCGGCCGTACGGCCTTGCTTGGCTGCTTCAACTTGGTGCGGAGTTAAGGCAATGGCCGGCTGAATACGCCCAAGCGTGGGCGGTTGGTATCGAGCCGCTGGAGCAGTTGGCGGCAGATCGCCTGGCAAAATGGCTTGAAAAACTGACCCATCCGATTCGCTCCGGTGAACATTCACAAACCGCGTTCGCGATGGGGCTCGCACTCGATTGGTCGAGGATTGCAAAAGAGACGGGTTTCGAGACGTTCCTGGTTGAACGAGCCCACGACTACTATCGTCTCGATCGCGATGCACCTCTATGGTGGGAACCTAGCGGACACGATTTCCTTTCTCCGTGTCTGGCTGAAGCGGATCTGATGCGACGCTGCATGGATCGCCATGACTTTGGTCAGTGGTTAGCACAGTTCATGCCGTTCCTCCCGATCACGGATGAAGAAACCTGGGTAACGCCGGTTCAGGTCAGCGATCCAGCAGACCCCAAGTTGGCGCATTTGGATGGCCTTAACCTAAGTCGAGCTTGGATGCTGGAGGGGGTGGCTTCAAAACTATCTTCGGATGATCCGCGTGTGTCTAGCGTTCAAGCGGCCAGTATTCATCACCGCGAAGTCGCGTTGGCATCACTCACGGACCAGCACTACGAAGGCACGCATTGGTTGGGTAGTTTCGTGACGTATCTCGTCACTGCACGAGGAATTGACTGATCGCGAGGTTAGTTGGTAATCAAACGAGGCGTGTGCGAAGAGCTTAGGCTAAGATTATTTCGTGGCCAAGTAGGCCTTGCTGCGCACGACGGCATTCTCTCGAATGTTCATGTAGAAAAAACTGTAGTCGTAAATATGGTAATTGCCTTCGGTCATAAAATAGCCGTCGTAGTTCTCTGATCGTATCTCCGATATTCGAAGTGCCCCGTCGCTACACTGAGCGTCCACGACCCCCGGCTCAATGGTGGGGTAGTTACCTTCTGTGCCTTGTTCTCTTCGAAACGACACGGCACCGACGTTTTCGTCGAAGCCCGCGTGCAGGCCACTCGCCGACCAATTGAGTGGATTGACACAAATGGAGTCCTTGGCTCCGCCGGCCCGGGCATCCAGTGACAGCGTGTTCCAGGTTGCCTGGCACCCGGTCTGTTCGGCTGAGCCGCAAACGGGTATCCCGTTACTGTTGTCGATGTAGTAGCCAATGGGATAAGCAACGACAAGCTTTGCTTCGAGCGGCGTCCCCGCGATTTCATTGCTCAGCAACGTATCGAGATGGAATCCGCCTTGGCTATGGCCCGCCAAAATAAACGGTCGGCCATTGTTGTAGTGATTTACGTAAAAACGAAATGCTCGAGCGACGTCGCGATACGCCAACTCAAGCGCTTCACCGCCGTCGCCCTGTGGGCTGAAAAAAGACAGCAGTGTCGCTTGTCGGTATCGCGGTGCATAGACTCGACAACAAGCATTAAACGCGCTCGCTTGACCCAAGATGGTGGTGTAGTCCGTGCGTCGATTCGTGTTCTCGTCATCCAGCGACTGGTTCCACCCGGCGCCTCCCAGAAGAGTGGTTGGGTGTACATAAAAGACGTCAACCTCGGCATCCGACTGCAATGTCGCCGTGTTTTCGATGGGGACTCGATCGGCCAAGTCATCGCGACCGGGTAACGCTGCCCAACTAGCGGCAATGGCGTAATCGGGTTCTTCGGGTGGCGCTGTTTCAGCAAAGCCGGCATCTGGACGCATCGTGTAGAACATGACGGCCATTTGCAGCACACCTCGGAAAACGTAACCGACGATAAGCAAAAGACCGATGATCACCCCTACTACGATTAAGAATTTTTTCATCAGTACCCTCTATATAGCCGGCCGTTTACCCTTTGCGCAGTTAAATGGACGCGCTGTTCACCTAGTTCCTCATAGCGCCGATGAACACCATCACACGTCAGGCCTGCTCAGCGAGTTCCGCCTGACCGTACCCAGCCTTACTACAGTACATGAGCCTTTCGAAGTCGGCGCCTTGATCACCGCTTTTTCCAAACGGATCGTCAAGTCCGCAGAGCGTTGAAAACGCGGGCGGATTTCGAGCGATGATGTTGGGATCAATGTCTTCGTAACGCTCAATGGTCCGGACAAAATTGCGTGAATAGGCGTTGTGGAGCGAGGTTCGTTTGCCGGGTGCGGTTCGTGGTGTTGATCCATGCCACGATGCCCCGTGCCAAAACGCGATTGACCCTTTTTCCATTTCGATGAGCCGTGTCCCTTCCTGGGTGGTCCCCACGGGTACCTGACGCCGTTCCCTAAAGCTTCCGCTTTGAATAACGGTCGGTCCGTGCTCGGCTTGAAAGTCATCGATGGCCCAAACTGCCGTGGCTTCGAGACAATAATCGGGAAAGGGTTCACCGATACGAGACGCCGAGTAATCCGAGTGCAGGCCTGGATGAGTTTCCTGACCCGTTTCTTTGACGATGGTGTCGGATTGGTACATCAAACAGCCGCGACCGAGAA
>JAKUTI010000169.1 GCA_022448765.1 Pseudomonadales bacterium | reverse complement strand
GCGATATAAGACGCTTGATGGCTCGCCATGAACCCGTCACCGAAATGACGGCCGCCGAGTGTTTCCAGGCAAGCCGGCGGGGAGACGATCTACCGAAAGTTGATAGCGGCTGGACGACGGCAGATGCCAAAGCGATCGATTGCCTAACGAAAATGCAAGACCACCAGATCACCTCGTTGGTCATTCTTGAAGGGCAAACGCCCATTGGCTTGGTGCGTATGCAAGATCTTGTGGCTGCAGGACTCTAGTACGAGTTAAGACCCAGCCAATGACAATCATGTTGGTCGCACGGCGCTTCGAGCGCGGGGTAATGCGTATACCAAACCGGTCAAGCATACCGAATGGCCTCCTCTTCAGCCGACTCTGATGAACCGATAATGCCTGCCTTACGGGCTCGACATACCTCCCGATGAAGCTCGATACCGACAGCGTCATCATCCGGTGCCCCTATTGCGGAGAGTCATCGGAGGTGGTCATAGATCTCTCGGTCGCGCACCAGGAATACGTGGAAGATTGCTTCGTCTGCTGCCGACCCATGATCATATCGGTCTATATTGAAGAAGATTCCCTCCGAGTCGAGGCCAAAAGCGAGACCGAATAGTCGACTTGTGATTCTATATCTAACCACCTGCCCAACATATGCATCGAGATCATGATTAGCATCAGTTCAGAGCTCCGCCAACGACTGGATTCGGCCCTCAACGACGGAAAGACCCTGACCGCCGCCTATGTGGACGCGTATGGGAAACCACACATCTCGTTCTACGGCAGCACCCATGTCCACGCGCCAGATAAACTCGCCATATGGGTCCGCAACAAGGACTCCGACCTTCTCAAGACCATTCCCAATCGACCCGATATCGCGTTTATCTACGGCGACATAAGTAGCCGCTTCTATGCAAAATTTGAGGGTAGAGCACGCGTCGAAACAGGGCGTGAAGCGTGCCAAAAGGTGTACGATGAGATGCACCCTGTCGAACGACAGTTCGATCCTGAGATGGGTGGCATTGCCATAGTAATCGACCTCCACAAATTAGCCGTGCAGTCAGGCGGCAATAAAGAAGTATCAACCGCGTGACGATGACCCGGTGCGATCTAAGTCCGATCGCGCCGATTGCGCGCGCCATCTCTAGATCGAAGTGTCCAAACTGTTTGTCGGGCGACACGAGTATCCGCGGCCCGAACCTTTGCCCTCTCGAGAAATCATGGCCGACCCGCTAACCAATACATCTCATCATCGTCGAGGACAGGTGAGCTGGGCGTTATTCGAATGGGCTCGAAACCCCTACTACATCCTAATCATGATCTACATCTTTGGGCCGTACTTCACCAACGACGTGATCGGCGATCCCGTGCTCGGACAGGAAATTTGGGGTTACATTACCGGCTTCGCCGGTCTTATTACCGCGAGTCTCGCGCCATTTCTCGGAGCCATCGCCGATAAAGTCGGACGCCGCAAGCCATGGATAGCGGCGTCCGTAATCATGATGATCCCGGCAATCCTTCTGCTTTGGTACGCGGTGCCTGGTCAAGAAATGCGCGGCGTGATCACCGTGTCGGTCGCTCTCGCAATAGCGGGCACCGGCTTCGCATTTACAGAAGTTTTTCACAACGCCATGTTGCCTTCTATCGTCCCGTACAACCGCTTAGGCAGCTTATCGGGTCTCGCCCTGAGTCTCGGCAATGGAGGAACGCTCATCATCTTGGTCGCCATGCTTTATGCGTTTGCTCTTCCAGCGCAACCGATCATCGAGTGGGACTGGCTTCCCGACCAAGTGTTGTTCGGACTTGATGTGTCGAGTCACGAACACGATCGCATATCAGCGCCTATCAGCGCGATCTGGTTGTTCCTGTTCTCGTTGCCTTTATTCCTCTTTACTCCAGATCAGGTTGGAACCGGCATCAGCGTTCGCACCGCAATCCGACAGGGTCTGGCCGACGTCTGGTTAACCCTTCGTCGTCTACGCGACTATCGCAATGTCGGGCTCTACCTTCTCGCACGCATGCTCTTTAACGACGGCAAGGTGGCGATCATGACCTTTGGCATTATTTACGCTTCCGGCGTGTTCGATTGGGGGTTAGCAGAGAGGCTAATACTGGCTGTGTTTCTCACCGTCTTCGCGATCGCCGGCGGTCTGGTTGGCGGGTGGCTCGACGATCTCGTTGGATCAAAAAAAGCACTCCTGGTTACCATCGGTGGAAACTGTGTGGCGCTCTTGATCGCGGTATCCATCACCCCAACCACGATTCTCTTTATTCCCGTCGCGGGTATGGACGTTCCGGTATGGGATTTCGCTTTCTTCCGCACGCTTCCGGAAATTCTCTACGTGCTGGTCTCGGTGCTTTTTGCACTTTTTATCACGTCGGCGTACGCAAATTCACGCGCCATGTTGGCAAGAATCGCGCCCGAAGCCGAGATGACCAAGTTTTTTGGCCTTTACGCGTTATCTGGCCAGGTTACGACGTTCATTGCGCCTCTGATGGTCGCTTTTTTTACGCGGTTTTACGGCAACCAAGTAGGCTTCGGTTCGGTTCTAATTCTTCTGATGGCGGGATTTCTATTGATGTTCTGGGTCCAAGAGGTTCGAGCAAGTACCTGATCGAGATGGCGCAACCCGACGTACCGTCGGACAAAACCCAATCAACGAGCAAGAACCTTGAGCGTCGGCTTGAACGAGTGCTGAAACCGAACTCGTGTAAATCCATGCCCGCGCATGACCCGTTCAATAGAACGACGGGTGAAATACAACAGATGTTCGGGTGGCCGAATGAAGTCGTCAGCATAGGGATCACGGCGAATCGATCGATGACCTAGATCAGGCGTTGTAATAAAAGCCAGTCCATCGTCAGAGATGAGCCGCCGAATCGCCTCCAAAAAGATCGCCAGGTTGGGAAGGTGCTCGATGACCTCGCTACAGTAAACAACATCGTAGCGTTGCCCCGAGGAAGCCAGAGTCTCCACCGAGGTATGCTCAAACCGACAACCGGGAAATAGTGTTCGAGCTTCGTCGATCGCCACCTCGTCAATGTCGATACCTTTCGCTTGAAAACCACTCTGTCTCGCAGCCTCAACCGCAAAACCCACATTGCAACCAACGTCGATAAAGCGCGATCCGGTCAGCCCCCTTTTGAGACGCCGAATGCGTCGTCGAGCCCGACGCACCTTGGCATCGAGCTTCCCTCGGTATTGTCGGGTCTTATAGTACTCACGGTAGAACTCTGCCAGCTCGGCGGTCGTTGGCATTGGGTCAACATAGGTCAACTCGCATGTCTCGCAGGTCAGCAACGAAAACCCGTCTTTATGTCCAAACGGAAGGCCAGGGCCCGACGCGCAAGACGGACAATCGCTCACGAGCGGCGCGCCCTCAGCTTCAGCAATGCATCCGGTCGAAATGGGACTCGAACACGTATCCGCACTGGTACCAATCGATCATCATCAAGACCTAGCCAAACATCGAGGCCCCGCGCTTCGTCTTTGCCGTAGCGAAAACGGTACCGGCACTGTTCTGCACGTCCACGAAAATATGCTCTACCCTGCTCAACCTTGGTTTGCCGGCTTGTCCTCAGGATCACCTCATACGCGTCCTCGCCATCGTGCACCCAAGCCGAATTGAAACAGTGGTTGGTAAGGAACAGCACGGACATCAAATCTGAACCTCGCGGGTACTGAACCTCACGGGATGCACCTGCAGGTCGATGAATCGTCGTCCTCCCGTGCGCAGCTAAAGTAACTTTGCGCGCGCTCTTTGTTTCTTCAAAAAGCAGATATGCCCTTGTGCGTGGACTCTCCTCGACCATGAATCCGACGGCGGCAAACTTCCCACGCCAGCGAAAAAAACGTTCGATCGCACCGCTGGTGCGAACGTCCCCGAACATCTCGTAGCGCCCATCACTCAATAACATGTTGACCTCAAGAGTACCTGCCGACAGAAAGCCAACCCGGGCGTCATAGACAAGCGCGTGGGTGTCATTGTCGTTGCCACTACCGAGGATGCTCGATGTGAACATCAGCAAGAGCAATACGCCAACGTTGATGCAGCATTTCATTGATTCGTTCGATCGAATCACAAGCCCCTCACTCGATTATGAGAACAATCTCATACATGCATAGTTTTTTCCCGACCATGTGCCTAGTTAATCGTTAATCGACAGCGCTCCCAATACTTCTCGTGCCAGGGCCTGGTGAAATTGGCTAGCAGGTGCAGAGAGCCTAGGAGTTCCCTGAAACTCTGCATCAACTTGCATTCGACGGCAAAAACCGAGCTCCGAAAATTTTTTCAACACGTTCTCGTAACGCGTATCTGGGCGTCCTAGTCCACCTTCTACAACCACGAGCGGTCGTTCCGCGCTTATGCATTCGTTGATCATCGACATGCTGTCGTGCGTTACAAAGTTGCAGTCGGCGGCACCTAAAAGTTGATGAAATATCGGCTCCGGATCCTGGTGCCACCATACGGCGTAAGCCAACGCAGCGGGCGCGATCGCCTCACGCAGCGCAGATTCGCCCCTAGGCGTTGTTCGACGGGAAGTCGAAACCAACCATCGAATCCCCAATTCGCTCGCCATCCGACTCATCCAGTGACCAAGGCGGATCCAATCCTTAACACCGTAGCGAATTCCGGCACCATTCCCGCCGCAGGCCATGCAAAACAGCTGCTGATCCAAAGGCACCACGGTCTTGCGCCAACTTCTACCCGCCTCAACAATTTGAAACGCGTCGACGGTTGAAGGACTTAACGTCATCCGAATGTTCGAGTGGCCACCGGTCGACTCCAGAGTCAAATGCGCTGCAAACGTGTTGCCATCGAGGCGCCGCCCAGAGCCTATAAATACATTGGGTACTCCGAAACGCCTTTTTAGGAGGACATTCGCGAATGCCGTATTCCCCCCCGCCGAGATAATCAGGTCTGGAGCATCTTCAGGATAGTCTACGTTGTACGCCCACTCCAACGCGCGCAACGGGTCCATCGATCGCTTGATCCACATCGGCAACACACGGCGACTCAGCGTTCGCGCTCGCAATCGCAGCGAAACTTCTTCCACGTATAGTGGTAGCTGTTTAGCCATCCAGTATGCCAATCCGCGAGCCTGGTTGAGGTGCCCAGGGACGCCATCGGACAAAAGCCAAACGCGGAGACCGTCCGTCATCCCCGCACACCTCGAAATCCGGTTTGCAATCGCATCCTGAACACAAACATGTTGTCTTGCCCAGTTACTTTAATTCTCCTTATTTCGAAACGCTCGTCGGAAACGTCTGTCGCTATACCGGGCTGGGTCGTGACCGCCGAAGTAAATCCGACGGTTCGAACCAGATCCACATCCTCTCGTTCGTAGTCTCCAAAGGGATACGCAAAACTGTTGACCTGCACCCCGAACGTCTCGGCGAGTTTCCGTTTGCCGCCCTCAATTTCTCGCCGCTTAGCTTCCAACCGGAGCGCCGGCAGATAGGCGTGGGTCTCCGTGTGTGCACCAAGTTCCCAACGATTCGATTCAATCATCGTCTTCACGTGCTCATTGTCTAATTTATCTTCCCGACCGAGCTCGCCGTCTCGACGGTCGGGATTCTTATACGCGGACCAATCACGGTTGTGACGATCAACCACTAGGTACAGGGTTGCTTTCGCATCGTACTTTTCAAGAATCGCATCGGCATGTGTGAAATTATCCAGATAGCCATCATCGAACGTGATGGCTACGGATTTTGGTTGGGTGTTTTGCAATAAATCAGAAACAAAAACGAACGTCCAACCGTCATCCCGTAACCACTTAATTTGACGCTCGAACATCTTCGGATCCACACGTAATTTGTTGAATCGGGCTCGCGGAACCGGCGAAGCGATCATGTGGTACATCAACACGCGTGGCTTGGATTCAGGTACTTTGCTCCTCCACCATGCGTAACGAAGCGAGAAACCCAGAAAGACGACACAAGCCGCGATTGCTGCAGCCGTCATCACGACAGCAATTCTTGGTACATGGCGATGGTCTGCTGACACATGTTCTGTAACGTGTATGCATGGTCAGCAACGGCTGGGGGATTATCGAGAAACGATTAGACCTTAGCCAAGACGTCGGCCGGTTTATCCAGATCAACGCCCCCTTCAGGACATACATCGCGAAGAATTTCACCAACGCCACCATGTCTAT
>JAKUTI010000168.1 GCA_022448765.1 Pseudomonadales bacterium | reverse complement strand
GTCGACGGAGCGGTCGCCGACCCAGGTATTCATATGATGCTCGACCGGAATGCCGTTGGTTTGCGGTTGAAAAATCAGCAAGTCGCGAATGCCCTTGGGAAAGCGAGTTCGCACACCATGATCGCGGAGGTAACACAGATAATCATCATCGACACGATGGGTGACACCTTCTTCCATCGTTTTCAAGTCGCGCAACCCGTAGTGCCGCCCCCGGAAGTGCATTTTTCCGATGCCCTGCGTCCAGTATCCGGCCTGCAGCAACGTGGACATGATCGTAGGTAGTTCGGGTGGCGGGCCGGGCAGCTTTTGATTATCAACCCAGTGGGTTCGCGAGATCCGATGGCCGGTGATGAAACTCATGCGTGCTGCAACGCAGACCGGCGTCGGGGTAACAGCCTGCGTAAACCGGACGCCCGACGCCGCAAGCGCGTCCAGATGAGGCGTGCGAATTTCGTGATTGCCAGCACAGCTCATCGCGTCGAAACGCTGCTGGTCGGTCATCAGAACTAGAACGTTGGGTCTAGACATCGCGTGGGCTTCAGTGCAGCGGCGATCAACATCGACGTGCCAAAGCTCTTTTTCATCAGGTCCAGCTTGTTGGGAGTAAAGCTAGGATCGCTCCATCGGTTGTCGAACTCGCCGAGATCGATAGACGGATACGCTTGTATCTCTCGACCCCATTTACGGCGTGCTCGCACTGGCCAATCCCATTTTTTCGGGCATCGTAAGACGCTTACGCTGTTTCAATGGAACTCGGATATCGGCGTCAGGATCCGAGTCGCTTCGAGTATCACGATCGAGAAATAGCGGGAAGTCCTCGGCAGGTGGCTTAGCGCGGGCATAGGGATTAGCGTAGCTCCGCATAATGATACGCTGCTCCCGGTTCAACGTCTTAAGCCAGTTGGGGTCAGACTGGTACCGGTCACCCTCGCAGACCCATGAAGGGCAGTATGCCAGAAAGATGTTCTTCCGCACCACGTCACTCTCATTGGGTTCCACCCGATGCCATGTATTGCAATTCGCCACCGTCATCGCACCCTTGGGAACACACAGGATCTTCTCGCCCGGCACGCTTTCGTGCGTGTGGTAGTACTTGGAATGTTGTGACCGATGGCTCCCCGGTAGGTAGACGAAGTTACCCATCTTGGTCGACGGCAGATCGGTCAACCAATAACTGATCTTCAATTGGAGTGGTAATTCCGGGGCGTAAACGCCATAGGGCACCGCACGCGCGCCATCATGATGCCAATGATTATAATTACCGTCAGTCGGGCGAATAAAGATTTGAGATAGGTGCAGCTTGAGCAGTTCACCGTAGATATCGTAGCCATAGCCAACGTGCCGGGGGTGATCGATCAACTCTGCAAAAGTCGGATCTCTTTGAACGATATTTTCCCTCATACAAAACTTTGTGGGGTTGTATTGCGCATCTGCAGCGCAGTACCGGTCAATGGCTTGCAGATAGCGGTCTATCTCCTCGTCAGAAAGGGCATCCTCGATCACAATCACCCCATCAGCCGTGAATTGCTCCCACTGTTCGGCCGTGAAGCCGTTCGGTGCTAAGCGATATTCCTGCTGTGACATGCCAATCTCCTTTTGCTTCATGTTGAACTCTCGCTACATATATTACAGGTAAATGCACGATAGTTAGTTCAGATATTGCCGCAGTGTCCGACAGGCAACGACAGTCAATGATCCCAAGCGAGCGAAGGGACTCAAACCCTCAATATTCAGCTTGGGAAGCTGGCATTATACTTCGCAAGTGCCGACAAATCCAGAACTTCCAAGAGGTCCTACAGCAGCAATAATTTCTGTCACCATTGGACGGCCTAAAACTCTTGCCTCAAGAAACTTTCGACGATGTATGATCTCCGTGTATTGGTTGATTGCCCCGGAAACATCCAAGAGTGACCGCTAACAATGAACCATCCAGCATTACAAACGATTGCCGTGTTCTTCGTACTGGCCTTGTCCGTCACGATCAGCACGCCGGCATGGGGGGCAGGGGCAACTTGGTCATGGGCATCAGTGGGTGCGAAACCATCCGTACACGATCCTCGGCTTGACACGCATGACACCCCGGCTGTATCGACATCATGGTCAACGATGAAGCCGCCAAACCATCCTACCTGCGTTACACCCGCCAACTGCTCAAATGGCTTCGTCAGCGGAGCTATAACCCCTGATTAAAGGCTGACTATCCCCAATGATCACTGATGTGCACAGCCACGCTTGGAGCTATCCGGACCACTTTGACGCGGATTTTCGTGCCCAGATGAAGCGAGCCCGTGCCGGCGTTGAGCTTGATCTGACTGTTCGCTACGAAGATTACGCCGCTGCTGCGACTCCCGATACGCGAACCGTGGTATTTGGCGGAAAAGCCCGCCGCAGCGGTCTGTGGGTGGACGACCAATACGTCGCCGACTACGTGGCCGCCCATCGTGACACATTGATCGGGTTTCTCAGCCTGGACCCCACCCAGCCGGGCTGGGAAAGTGAGTTGCGCCACGGCCACGAGACATTGGGGCTGCGCGGCATCAAGTTGATGCCGATGTACGCTGGGTTCACGCCCGATGACGAGCGGTTCGATCCACTGTGGTTGTACGCGCAGCAGCACCACCTGCCCGTGCTGCTGCACACGGGCACCACGGTGATCAGTCAGGCCCCGTTGGCATGCACGCTCCCGCGCCTACTTGATCCGGTGGCGATTCGTTTCCCGCACGTCAAGATCATCATGGCGCACCTGAGCCTTCCCTACGAGCCGGAATGTGTGGTCGTCATCCGAAAACATCCCAACGTCTACGCCGATATCAGCGGGCTGCATTATCGACCGTTCCAGTTGTACCACAGTCTCATGCTGGTTCAGGAATATGGCGTGTGGGACAAACTGCTTTTCGGGTCGGACTATCCGTTCACCACGGTCAATGCTTCCATCGAGGGCCTGAGCCGGTTGAACGGGATGCTCGAAGGCTCCGCCCTGCCCCGGCTGGACCCTGACGAGATCGACGCCATGATCCACCGGGACACGTTGCGATTGCTGGAGCTGACGTAGGCCTGATCTAAGCCCATCTATCTAAGCTCATACCGATTACCCGACGGTCATGATGTCTCCGTCTCTGGTCAACGCCTCGCCGAAAGGCGCATACCCACCCAATGAAATCGACGAGCAACTACCCGGGGACTCGAAGGTACCTTGAGTTTCCTACAAAGTCTGACGATTGTCGGGCTTCCGCGTCGAGGCTCGTGACTTATTCGGAAATCCGTTAGGGCTATGAAGCAAGGGATTCAACACCCGTCAAAACCTCCTTCGCGTGCCTTCAACCCTCGGCCAGTCGTCAGAAATCGACTGGATGGCCCCGCGTCAGACCTAAAGGGAAGAATTATCGCTTGGATTCTGCGAGTGGGCCGTTACAGTGGGACACGAAGAGCCCGGCGCCGCCGGGTCAAGTTCAAATGCGACGGCTTCGAAAGCGAAAGCTGAGTATCGGTCGGCACCTTGCCCCCGCTCGAAGCGAACAGGATGTTCAAGGAGCTTGGCGTAAAATGAATATCAAGCATTGGCGCAAAAACCACGTCGAAACGGGTTTCTATCCGCCGGCCACCTACCTTTTGATCGACGATCTATACGTGGCGAAAATGGATCGCGTTCGGCGCGTGGCTGGCGTGCCTACGAAGATGCCGGGGCCGATCATCAAACCGGAGCATCCGTGGGAAGGGCAGTATGTCTGGAGTCACAGCGGATTGATCTACGATGAACGTGAAAAGCTCTTCAAGCTCTGGTACCACTGCAACGACCCAAATTTTCATGATCAGCACCCGGAGCTGCGGTGGCACGAGCGTCCAGCCTACGCGGTTTCGGAAGATTGCCGACATTGGCGCAAACCGAAACTCGGTGTTGTCGATTGGGAAGGTTCGAAACGCAACAACCTCGTCGACTTTCCGCCGTTCGGGGGCGACGGACTAAGAGTCTTTGCCAATCCGGATCGCAAAGATCGCGACCGCTTCCTCGCCATGGGCATGGCCCGGATCCGCACGCCACGCGGCATGAAGCCGCAGTACTGGTGCGGTAGCAACGGGTACCAACTGAAAAAGAAAAGCAAGAGCGACGTACCCATCACCTGCGGGTTCTTCGTCTACGGCTCGCCCGATGGATTCCGGTGGAAACGTCGATCGCGTCACGGGATGAGCAACACCCTCTGCACCGACAATATGATGGCCCACGGCTACGACCCCGAGCTGCGTCAATGGATCATCTGGAACCAGGCCCGCACCCGTAACAAGTTTCGGACCATTGGGGTCAGCTTCACCGATGACCTGGACCGGATCCCCTTTCCGCAGGAGATCCTGACCCCGGACGACGACGATCCGCCCGAATGCCAGTTCAACCATATGGTGGCACAGAAGGTGCCCGGCGGGTACGTGGGACTGGTCGTCGACTTTCGGCCTCACGAAGGAAATAAGAAGGAGCCACAGCTCGCCTTCAGTCGCGATGCCCGCGCCTGGACCCGGCCGCTGGGGCGCGACCCCTTCATCCCCGCCGGCCAGCGCGGTCAGTGGGACGAGATGAACGTCTTTGCCCACAACCCCGTGCAGGTAGGCGATGACGTGTTCATCATGTACCACGGCAGCATCACCGGCAATGGAAGCTTCTTCCCCGACCATCGGGGCGGCCGCACGAGCTACACAAAGATCACCGGCGGCTGGGGCGCTCCGCTACCGGACGGGCGGGCCAATCTGCCCGGCATCGGATTGGCCAAGCTCAAACGCGACCGCTGGGCGGCCGTGACCCCGGTCCACCGAGCCGGCGTGCTGCACACCAAGCGCATGTATTGGGCCAACCGACAACTTCTGATCAATGCCGACGCCCGCGGCGGATCGATCCGCGCCGAGTTGCGCGACCATGACGGCAAACCGGTGCCCGGATTCACACTGGCCGAGTCCGACCCATTCACCGGCAACAAGCTGTCGCGCCGGATGTCGTGGAACGGGCGGCGGCAGCTACCCAAGCAGTATCTCGGCACGGCCTACGCCCAACCAACGATCGGTCGGCTGATCTCCATTCGCTTTCATCTGGAGCGGGCGAAGTTGTATTCGTTTAGCTGTTAGGTGACCTTGCCCCCTGAACCTTTCCCATGTCGAATTCATGCACATTCGACATGGAAAAGGTAACTGGTATATCCTAACCAGCGGATGGACACGGACCAGCTTCGCTGGCCGGTCATCCGCAAACCGCTTGATGTATGGAAAGAAGATAAGATTTCTAAGAAGACCATATCACGAATAGTGGGATGCGGGGCCATCTGGATATGCCGACACGGTAATCGGATAGATTTTGTCGATCCATCGTGGCAAGGGACTGACCCTTATCTCGCAGATGACGGCATCGTCCAAGCAAAAGAAACAGGAATTCGGCTTCGCGAGGAAGGGATTCAACATATCTTTGCTTCGCCTTTCTTGCGAACCATTGAAACGGCCCACCACATTGCGGAAGCTGTGGATCTTTCCGTAAAGATTGAGCATGGAGTCTGCGAATGGCTGAATCCAAAATGGTTTGCTGAGCCACCAACCTTTGTGCCACTCGATGAACGCCGCAGACGTTTCCCGCGTATTGACGACACATACGAATCAATCATCTACCCTAAGTTTCCCGAAACCATAGAGGAACTGAAAGCTCGTTGTCGCAAGGCCGCTCTTAACTTGGCGGATGCGTACAGATCGAGTTTTCTTGTCGTTAGCCATGGTATCCCTGTAGGCAGGTTCGCGCAGGGATTGTTAGGAGATCAACGCGACATCTCATCTGGATTGTGCGCGTTGACGAAGGTAAATCGAGGGGACGGAAATGCAATCCTCGAACTTAATGGGGACGTCTCTCATCTATCTGGCGGGGAAGAGCATCGCGACAAACTCAATTGAACCATCGAACAAATCAATCCAGCGGATGGCTATCGCCACCGCTGATTTCTAACGTTATGTGCATCTCGCTTACTCGATGACCACTTTAGATAATGCATCTGCAGCTAGCAGCCGAGCTGAAGAGCCGTCGCGAATATGTGCTTGCGACACCAAGATCAAAAGTATTCCCTCATGTCGTGACCGACGTGATGAGACAAAAGGACTTCTTTCGCGCGGGGATTGCTCGTGAGCAAGTGGTCACTGATAGAG
>JAKUTI010000167.1 GCA_022448765.1 Pseudomonadales bacterium | reverse complement strand
AATAGCTTTATAATGCTTAACTAAGCGTAAATGGGTGCTCCAAAGTTCGAATCCTTCTCGGGGCGCCATATATAAAGTCGTTTTATTTCAATGTTTTATAGTATTCTCGTAATGTAATGTATATAAACTATGTCGGGTCGTTTGAACGGATTAGCTAGGCTGAATTGTTTAGGCGTTTGAACGTACGAACGGAGGGTACGTGAGCCAGTGCATTTCATCGTCAGCCCCAACGATCCCGTGGTCTGCCGGTTATGACGACACCGGCTTGGTGCCGGGAGCGATGTTGAACTAACGGATTCTCTTATGCGGATGACGCCTCGCGATGAGACGGTTGACCGACACCGTATACGCGACAAGAAATTAGTTTGGGTCATCCGACAAAATGGCTTGCCCGTCCTTATGGTCCTGTGTGCGACACTGCTGATGTCTGAGGAACTACAAAGCGGCGGTCGGATGTCAGAGCAGATCAGATCCAAGTCGGATGATCAGCGGTTGGTGAGTGACGCACGTGTACAACACCTGAGCTACGTTCTTGAAGAAACGGGCGAAACGATTCCATACGCGCTCTTTGTTCCGAAGGCCTATGACGCTGAAATACAAATGCCGCTCGTCGTTTCGCTGCATGGATTGTCAAGAACCCATGATTGGCTCATGGGATACGAAGGATTTCTCGATTACGCCGACGAAATGAATTTCGTTGTCGTCACGCCTTTGGGATATACGCGCCAAGGTTGGTATGGCTCTTGGTTGCGAGGAGTTGATGGTCGAAATCTCGAAGTTGAAGGCGCGTACAGTCAGCAAGATGTGATGAACGTCGTCGGCCTCGTCCAGAAAGCGTACGCCATCGATCCCGAACGAATGTACTTGTGGGGCCACAGTATGGGCGGTGCGGGGACCTATCATCTGGCGATGGAATATCCTGATATGTGGGCGGCTGTGGCAGTGGTTGCCCCGGCGGTGCCTCAGGTGAGATCAACTGCGGACTTGGGGTTGATCCAACACATTCCCATGCTTGTATTACAGGGAACAGAGGACCGACTGGTTCATTCGACCAGAATTTGGGTCGAGGCGATGCGGCGACTGAACATGAACGTTCAATACGACGAGATTAACGGGGCGGACCATTCGCTGTTCATCTCGAAGAACAAGAAAAACGTACACCGTCTCTTGGGATTTTTCGACGGTAAGACACGCTAAGTGGCTAAGATGGGTGTGCTGACCCTTGCGGATATCGGGAAGATTCGGTGCTGAACACATTGGCAATTGCGAACTATCGTTCGTTACGTGAATTGATTCTTCCGCTTGGTCGCCTGAACGTTATCAGCGGACCTAACGGTTGCGGTAAATCTAACTTGTATCGGGGACTTCGGTTGACGGCGGAAACCGCTATGGGAACCGCAGTCGAATCGATCGCTCAAGAAGGCGGACTGCATTCGGTGCTTTGGGCAGGTCCCGAGGAGTTTAGAAAGTCTGTTAAGGAAGGGGCTTCCCCTGTCCAGGGTCTAGTGCGCAAGGAATCTATCAATTTGCGATTTGGATTTTCGGGTGACAACTACAGCTATGCGATTGACTTTGGATATCCGAGTCCGGTTCCTGGTTCGATGTTCAATTTGGATCCCGTGATAAAACGTGAAGTGATTTGGCACGGCGAAATCTGGCACGATCAGCGTGCAATGGTGGATCGTCGGGGACCGTTAATTCGAGCACGCGATGACTGTGGGCAATGGCAGGCGATCGAGAAACATCTGCCAACCTTTGACAGTATGCTCTCGCGCGTTGTTGATCCTGAGCGCGTTCCAGAAATACTTCTGTTGAGGGAAGAGATTCGGTCGTGGCGGTTCTACGATCACTTTCGAACGGACGTCGATTCGGCTGCGCGTCAGCCTCAGATTGGTACGCGCACGCCGGTCCTAAGTAACGACGGCCATGATTTGGCCGCTGCTTGGCAGACCATCCAGGAGGTAGGTGATGGGGATGCGTTAGATGTTGCCGTTAACGATGCGTTTCCAGGTGCCACTGTCTCGATCGATCGCGGTAACGGTCGATTCGAATTGCAGTTTCAGCAGCATGGGTTGTTGCGGCCTTTGTCTCAATCGGAGCTCTCGGATGGAACATTGCGTTATCTTCTTTGGATCGCGGCTCTTCTGACGCCAAGGCCGCCGGCCTTAATGGTGCTCAATGAGCCAGAGACAAGCCTGCACCCGGATCTATTGCCAGCGCTGAGTCGCCTAATGACGAAATTCGCAAAAGAAACCCAGCTTTGGGTGATCTCGCACGATCAGGTTCTCATCGACGGGCTTAAGCGGCAAGAAACCTGCAATCACGTGGAACTGGACAAGGAGATGGGTGAAACTTTCGCGCACGACCAAGACCTGTTTGATAGACCCCCATGGCGGTGGCCGACGCGCTGAAGAACGCTGGTAGCCTTATGACCCCGCAAAAATAGGAGGATGGTCTTCACCGATGCTAAATGGCTTAGATCAAGTGAGCGTCGTTATTCCGGTTCTCAACGACTGGGCTGCTCTAAACGCGTTACTTCGGGCGCTGACACCTTTTAGGGATCTAGAGATTGTTGTGGTTGATGGTGGAAGTGAGGAAGGTTCGATGGACGAGCTGCAGCCACCGGTACGACTCGTCAAGACGGAACGCGGTCGAGCGTTGCAGCTAAGGGCCGGCGTTGAAGCGACGAAGCGACCTTGGCTTTGGTTTCTACACGCAGATAGCGAGGTGACTGGGATGGTCGTGGAAGCGCTTGAGCCCGTGTTGGAGAGGGTGCAGTGGGGACGCTTTGATGTCACTTTTACCCAAGATACGTTGTGGTTTCGTTTAATCGCATCGGTCATGAATGAACGATCGGCGTTGACGTCTATTTGTACCGGCGATCAGGGGATATTCGCTCATCGTTCATTACTTGACCGAATCGGCGGAATTCCCGATCAGCCTCTGATGGAAGACATTGAACTGTCTAAGCGTTTACGACGTATTTCGAAGCCCATCAGGATTCGGACTCGACTTGGCACGTCCTCACGCCGCTGGGAACGCGATGGAACCCTAAGGACGATTCTTTTGATGTGGGAATTGCGACTCCGTTATTTTTTTGGCACGAGCCCAGAAGTGTTAGCGGCGCACTATTATCCTGATGGCCGATGAGTACGAAAGGTAGACTAGCTGTTTTTGCTCGCGCGCCCGTCTTAGGCGCGGTTAAAAGCCGATTAGCGATATCCATAGGCGAGGAAACTGCATTTAATTGTTATCGGAAATTGCTCGATAACGCGGTGGAAGCGGCCATGCCTTTTGAATCCGAGATTTGGATTGAGGGAGATATCGTTGATTTGTCCTGGGCACGAGGTCTTCCTGTGCGATGGCAGGTTCCTGGTGATTTAGGAGTACGGATGCTGGCGGCGTTTTCCGATGGCGTAAAAGTCCTAATTGGGACAGATATACCCGCGATGTCCGCTAGTTACATTGAGCAAGCGTTTGCCTTGTTAGAAGAAAACGACTTGGTCGTTGGACCAACGGAAGATGGTGGGTACTGTCTCGTGGCGATGCACGAGCCTCACGATCACCTCTTTTCTGGTATCACGTGGGGGACCGATTCTGTTTTAGCCTCGACGTTAGCTCGAGCGGAAAATCTCAACGTTGGACTCTGCGACATGTTGTGGGACGTCGACGTCGAAGCAGATTATCGTCGCTGGCTAGTGTCCGATCAGGCTCTTAATTGATGTTTCTCGCGTACGTGAGCTCAGACCTGAAACGCCACACAGAATGCAGGGACGAGAGCTATACCGAGGGAAGTTTTTGAACTCCTGATTGGCGGCAGGCTTCGTCTAGCACTGCGGCCTCCAAATCCCATTGATGGGCGTGGTTGAGGTAACGCTGCATAAATCGATGGCGGCCATCAACAATGGATGGGCCGTGGTCCTCCAACAGCTTCCAAAACAGAGCACGTTTTTGCACGAATCCGAACTGATCGACGTCTACGCATAGCGGCTCGGCGATCTCACAAAAACGATCGCGAATGGTCATCAACAGAAATTTGATTTGGCGCGCCTTGACCTGATCTCGATTGTTGATGGGGGCGATTGGCTGGTCGCCCCTTTCGAAGGCGTTCCAATCGTCGATGGATACCCGCTGCGGCAAATTGCCGTTGTCTGGGCAAAGATACACGTGGATTTCGGTGGGCATCGCGAGCGTAGAAAACTGTATATATATACAGTATCAAGGATGCGTGGTGCTGGTCAATTTTTGAGGTAACTGGAGGCGGTGTCGTTAATCCGTTTGACCAAGGCCCGCAATCCGTTCCCTCTCGTCACGCTCAGATGATTCAAGAGATCAAGTTCTTTGAACAAGTGTTCGATGTCATAGTCGACAATCTCGTTGGGTGATCGCTCATCGAAGGTAGCAAGTACAATCGCAATTAATCCTCGGACAATGTGCGCGTCGCTATCGATTTGAAGCCTTAGCCGGTGCTGTTCACCGTCGTATTCTCCCAACAGCCAAACTTGACTTTGGCACCCCCGTACAAGGTTCTCGGCGATTCGGAATTCAGAAGAAAGAACTGGCACGGACTTCCCCAGATCGATGAGGAATCGGTATTTGTCTTCCCAATCGTCGAAGAAGGCAAACGTAGTCTTGATATTGTCGAGATCGACCATCGTCGCAATCGATGTCAGAACAGGCCCAGTTCGAGTTGTGCTTCATCAGTCATTCGGTCTCGAGACCAGGGTGGGTCGAAGACCAGCTCGACGTTGACCTCGTCGACGAAAGGCACGAGACCAACGCGACGTTCGACGTCCTGAACTAGTACTGGTCCCATCCCACATCCCGGAGCGGTCAAGGTCATGTCGATGGAAACCCCTGTATCGTCGATACGACAGCCATAAATCAAGCCGAGGTCCACAATGTTCACTGGAATCTCAGGATCGTGAACGCTTCGTAATGCTTCCCAAACCTGACTTTCTGAGGGTTTGCCATCTTTGGGCTCGTCGAAGCTCATGACTTCAGGCTCGAAGCCTAATGCGTCGGCGTCTTCGCCATCGATACGCGCCATGTTGCCTTCATGGACGACGGTATACGTTCCCCCTAGCGCTTGCGTTAGCGTGACAAAGGCTCCCTCTGGAATGGTCGTGGGTGTCCCGGTCGGTACCAACCTCGCTTCTACCGTTCTTTGTAAGGGAACGAGTCTACGTTCCACGGATAGAAAAGCTCTCTCCGCAGCCACAAAGCGTGTCGGCATTGGGGTTATTGAATTTGAGAGACGAGTTGAGTCCCTCGGTCACATAGTCGATTTCGGTTCCACAAACGATTTCCCAATTCGCTTCTTGAACGTACACACGAACTTCCCCAGTGAAGTCAAATCTCTTGGATGCCGTCGGTTCTGTTGCGAGGTAGCTGAGTTCGTACATGTAGCCGTTGCAGCCGCTATCTGTAACGCTCAGAAGAAGCCCCGTTGCGCCCTCGCGCGCAATCTGCTGTCCCACGTGATCCTGGGCCGCAGGCGTCATTGAAATCGCGGTTGGGTCATATACATGTGCGGTCATAGCGCAAACTCCCTCAACCTAAACAAAGCTGCATGCCTTTTCCACGCTTTCGATTAGGCGATCGACATCTGACGGACGATTATACAGGCTAAAGGAGGCACGGACGGTACCTGGTAAATCTAACGCTTCCATCAATGGCATGGCGCAGTGGTGACCAGTTCGAACTGCGACACCTTGCTGGTCTAACAGGGTGCCTATGTCGGTGGGGTGTGAGCCTTCAACCAAAAACGAGACAACGGGGACTTTTGCCTCTGCGGTTCCAATAATATGAACGCCCTCTATGGCATCGAGACCGTTGGTCGCGGAATTAAGTAACCGCCGTTCATGGCTGATCAATGAATCTCCGTCTAATCGTTCAACGTATTCAATAGCCGCTCCCAAGCCGATGGCGCCCGCGATGTTAGGTGTCCCGGCTTCGAACTTGTATGGCAGGCTTTGATAGGTCGTCCCCGCCAGTCGGACTTCCTCGATCATCTCGCCCCCGGCTTGCCAAGGTGGCATGGCGTCGAGAAGAGATTCTTTGCCGTACAGAATTCCGATCCCAGTAGGACCGTAGACTTTGTGACCAGAGAATGCGTAAAAGTCACAACCCAGCGCTTGGACGTCGATGGGCAGGTGCGCCGCCGCTTGGGCCCCGTCAACGAGTACTTC
>JAKUTI010000166.1 GCA_022448765.1 Pseudomonadales bacterium | reverse complement strand
AGATCGGTTAGGTCGTCGAGTTCTAAGATGGCGGTACCGCTCGACTCGCGCTCGATCTGTTTAGATGCCTTCTCGCCATCCTCTCGAGTTCTTCGAAGTCTGGACGGCATTCCTTCGGCAACAATGGGGGCGTTGTTCAACATCGTTCCATTTTCGGTCGCGATTTCGGACTCACCAACCAATACTTCGTCCTGCTGCAAAGGCAGTTTGCTCGAAGCTAACGAAGGCCTTTCACTCGGAGCTACCCGCGCACCACCATTGGGTAGCTCGCCTCGTAAAAGTTCCATCTCATCCAACGCCGATGCAGTAACATTTTCTTCTGCAAGTTCCATCTTCAAAGGGTTTCTCCGGGATCGTCGCGCTACCCAAAGACCGTGTGCAATAACCGCCGCAATGAGCAAAGTCCCGCACGCCAGAATAAATATCTTCATGTCCACTAGAGCACCTCGGGCCCGACTTATCGTCGGGCTAACCTACGGCCATTTCTGCCGCTTGTTCTACATCCACCGAGACCAGCCGGGACACACCCGGTTCATTCATGGTCACGCCCAGAAGGTGATCGGCCATTTCCATCGTTAGCTTGTTATGAGTGATCACCACGAACTGCACTTCACTCGACATCTCTTCGATAAGATCGGCAAATCGAACGACATTGGCGTCGTCCAACGGCGCATCAACCTCATCGAGGAGACACACTGGGCTCGGATTTAACTGAAAGATTGCGAACACGAGCGCTACCGCCGTCATCGCTTTCTCGCCTCCAGATAACAAGTGAACGTTGGCATTACGTTTACCTGGTGGTCGTGCCATGAGCCTAATGCCGGTATCGAGCAGGTCCTCCCCCGTCAGCTCCAATTGAGCGTGTCCTCCACCGAACACTTTAGGAAATATGGTTTTCAAGTGACCGTTTACTTCGTCAAAGGTCGCCTTGAATCGCGATCTCGTCTCCCGGTCGATGCGTTTGATGGCTGCGTTCAGCGTATCGAGCGCTTCTTCAAGATCGGCGTGCTGTTGATCTAGATATTGTTTCCTTTCCGATTGCTCCTCAAACTCTTCGATCGCGGCCAGATTGATCGCTCCCAACCGATCGATCCTCCGTCCAATTAGTTCCAACGTCGTACCCAACTCCTCTTCCGTTTCCTCTGGGTCGACGCGCGCTAAAGCTTCCTCAGCGTTTATCCCTGTCTGCTCTAACTGTTCTCTCACGTTCGCGAGTTTCACCACGACGCCTTCACGTTCGATACGGAGTTCTTCTAATCGACTCCGAGTCTCTTCGATCCGTGCGCCCACTTCTTCGCGCATTGCTTGTTGCCGCGTGATATCGACATCAAGGACTTCCATCCGATCACGAACCGAACTGAGCTCGTCATCGACGTTCCTACGCTCTGATAAAACCGATTCCAATTGCTTCTTGAGGGTCGGCAAGGGCCGATCGTTGTCTGACAACCCCTTATCGATGTCGTCAAGCCGTTCGTCCAGCTCTCCGCGCTGCATCAACAAGCGGCGACGCGCGTTTTCACTTGCCTGCAACGAAGAATCGAGAGACTGGTATTCGAGTTTGAGTGCATGGTAGTGCTCGCCGACGGAGCGCGAGGCAGCACGGATTGATTCGAGTTGTTCAATGCCACCATCACGCGATTTCGTTAACTCATCTCTTTCGTCCCGCAGTCGATCCGCTTCGGCAACTAGGGTGATCAATTTGGTCCGCGACTCTTCGAGCTTGGTGGTTTCCTGTGCGACTTGTTCTTCTAATTCTTTTCGTTCCTTTTTTCGATGCGAACGACGTGCTTCCGCTTCTTCCTCGCGTACTTGGTTGACGCCGTGATCGGTCTTGATCGTTGACAACTTGGCCGATAAGTCGGTTCGCCGAGTCTGCAAACTATCGCGTTCCGCTTCCAACGCTTGCACCTGGTCCTTCGTTGACGAGAGATCTTCCTGGAGCTCGGCTAGGCCGGCTTCTGCATCCTCAACTTCATGCTCCAGCTCGTTCAGCGCGTGACTGCGTTCAAGAACGCTTTGTCCGGATTTGTCGATTTGCTGGAATCGTAGCCAATCTCGACCAAGCCAGACGCCACTCGGTAAGATCACGCTTTCACCCCGCCGCAGCTTGGTTCGAACTGCCAGCGCCTCTTCCATGGTTTCTGCCGCAAAGATCCCATCTAACAGACCACCAAGGCCAGCGTCCTTGTCGTCAACGTGCTCCGCTAGCGGTCGCAGATCGCTGACCGACCCATCATCGGTGGTCAATGGGTGATACAACGTCACCTGTCCGCCCTCCAGTTCGGTGACTTTGTTCGTGAATCGAGTAATGTCGTCCACGCGGATAGCCATCAAATCAGTCCCAAGAACAACCTCCACAGCGCGTTCCCAACCGGCCGTCACCGTCAAGCCATCACGTATTCGAGACGCCTCAGACAAACCCTGCCCCACTACCCACGCGTCAGCTCCCGTTCCCTCGCTACCGAGCGATGCGTCGTGGAGTGCGGACAACGAGGCAAGATCATGGCGTAGTGCTTGAAAGGCAGCACGGGCGTTTTCCAACAATCGTTCTCTTTCTACGACGCTATCTCGCGCTCTACCTAAAGCGTCAATGCAAGTGTCAAAATCCGCCGCCAGCGCGTCGACCGTTCCTTGAACATGTTCGACCTGTTCACCTAGGTCGCGCAAATCGGTTGATTCGGATCCAGACGGCAGGTCGTCTATATCGAGTTGATCGCGACGAGAACGCAGCCGCAGTAGCACTTGACCCAAATGTTCCACACGGCTCTCGTGGACGTGGATTTCGGCATCGTTTGCATTTGCACGTACACTAAACTCATCCCACAAACGTTGCTGTTCAGCAAGCGAACCCTCTTTTTCGGAAAGTTCCGCAGCCGCGCGTTCAAATTCAATTTCGGCCATCTCCAGTTCAGGTTTCTTACTTGAGATGCGTTCCTGCAAAGACAAGATCTCTGCATCATCCATCTCGAGCTGAGTCGCCGTTTCACTCTGTCGAAAAACCACCCCCTTGCGATCCTCGCCAAGTTGGAGAATCCGTTCTTGATTGAACTGAATGCCTTCCTCCAGACGCGCAATATCGGTACCCAATTTGTAGTAGTTGCCCTGCGTGTCGGTGAATATATCGGTGGTCTCTGATTGTTCCTTCCTCGCTTTTTCAAGCGATGTATCTAGGCTCTGTAACTCCGTCTTATCGCGCTCATTCTCAAGATCCAGTTTCGACAGTCTTTGCTCACTCTCAACCAACTCGGCCTCAAGAGCTCTTACCCTGATCGTGTACAAGGCAGCCGTGGTATCGCGTTCTTCTTCTTTGAACTTTCTGTACTTTTCAGCGTTTCGCGACTGGCGTTTTAGGTGGGCTAACTGGCGGTCCAGTTCGTCGCGAATGTCGTTTAAACGCTCAAGATTTTCGACCGTGTGTTTGATCCGATTTTCCGTTTCTCGTCGACGTTCCCTGTATTTCGAGATTCCCGCTGCTTCTTCTATATAGCCCCTTAATTCTTCCGGCTTGGCTTCCACCATCTCGCTGATCATGCCTTGTTCGATGATGGAATAGCTCCTAGGCCCGAACCCAGTACCTAAAAAGATATCCATAACGTCACGACGACGGCATCGGCTCCCATTCAAGTAGTAAGTCGACTGCGCGTCCCGCGCCACCTCACGTCGAACCGCTATCTCGCCGTACGACGCGTAAACACCACCTATCCGCGCATCGCTGTTATCGAATAACAACTCGATGCTCGCCATTGCAGTCGGTTGACGGGCGCTAGAACCACTAAAAATAACGTCCGTGAGAGCCTCACCCCGCAGTTGTCGGGCGGAACTTTCTCCCATCACCCAACGCACTGCATCGATGATATTTGACTTACCGCAACCGTTGGGACCGACGACCGCACATGTTTTTCCGGGGAGGCTGACCGTTGTCGGATCGACAAAGGATTTGAAACCAGCAAGCTTTATCGCTTTAAGTCGCATTCAGTGATGAACACTGTGCCTGTTAGTCAGCAGAGGGTAGTGTAGCCGAAATGCATATATTTCAACAACTTAAATACGTAACGAATTGTTAACGAATTTGGTCCTTCGTTGGAGCGACGGAGCTTCTTTCAAGAAGTACCGGTTCGCGACCCGTTAGCAATGATTTGTTAGGCGTTCGCCGTCCGATAAATCCGACGACTACTCAAGCGTTCTGTTAATCCGAACGCGCGTTGCGACTCGTAATACAACTCACCAATTTCTCAGTCGTTTACAAAAGACAAATGGACGGTCGTTCCATTCACTGCCAAGCGTTCGCTATGTCTTTCCATATCGCCTGGATGCTTGTTGGCGGTACCCGTGACCGACACTCGGGCAACCACGTACACATGTTCTGCAGACGATATAGACCGCAATGGGTTCATGCTGACCGCGTCATCAAGGGTGAAGGTGTACGAATCACGACCATCTAACGGTCTTTTGACCACGGCGAGCGGTGGCCCCGTTTTTTCAGAACGGGCATATACCAGGAGCCAGGAAAGCTCTTTCGGAATGGAGCGAACGTCGATGGAAACATTCAAATGGGATCGCGAAGGACTCATTTCGGCTCTCGCTGCGTCCAGAACGCCTTCAAAAAAACCCCGCTGTGATTCTGCTATTTTTTGTCGTAACGCCCTATCGCTATAGGTCACCACGAGCTCGTGCTGGTGCCTTTGAACTGCATCTAACACCAATAATTCAAGCACAGACGGATGATCGGGCCGATACCCCTGGATCCGATCCACGACCCTTCGTGCATCAGTATCGAGCAGGCCACCGGCGGCCAGAAATGCAGCCTGGGCCCAGGAGACGTCGACGTCGATTACCGGTGTTTCTCCCGGCACCTGAACCATAGCAAACGCCTCGGCCGCATCGGAAAATCGCTCGGCCTTAAAGAGTGCAAGGGCCAAATAATACCGGCTCGTTCGGTCTTGAGGACGGCTCTCTACTCGGTCGTTTAATCGCTTTGTGACTTCGTTAAGGTCCCGTTGCGTCGTGTTACTTCCCATCACCACCGATCCAACATTTCGAATGGATACGGCGCCCGGATCCCCCCAATGCGAGTATAGGATGAGCGAGGAAACGACAATGCCGACCGCGAGGCCTATCCCAAGCAACGAAGAACCCGTTTCCTCTCGATCGACATTCTTCCCCTCTAGATCGGCCAGCAAAGCAACACCCAATTCATCTTGGAGTTCCGCCGAATCCACGGGGCTATCTACGTCGGGTTTGGTCTCAACTTCGATCTCGTTCAAGCGGTCTTGATAGAGCGCTTTACGCGCGTCATCGTCCGACCACCGCGTCGTTGGTCGAAAGCGTGCAAAGCCAAAACCAACCCAAGCGAATGTAGCGAGCAAGGCCACGCCCATGCCTAGATAGGTCGCGGTCATTGTTTCCGGATAGCCTCCAATCGAGCTCGTTCTTCATTGGACAGCGAAACCCTTGTGGCACGGCGACCCATTTTCGCGAGCACCCAAATACCCAACAACAACAGCAGCGGTGGTCCAAACCACAGGACCCAGGTATCCGTTCTCACCGGCGGGTCATACAAGACGAAGTCTCCGTAACGATCCTGTAAGTAGCGACGCACTTGGTCGTCGGCCAATCCATCGTCAACCAAACGGTATACGGTGCGCCTTAGATCCCGTGCCACGGGGGCGTCGGAACCCGCCAGGTTCGTGTTAAGGCACTTGGGGCATCGGAATTCGGCGATAAGGGCGTTGTACCGGCGTTGTTCCGCTTCGTTCTCGAACTCAAAGACATCAATGGTGGATATGCCCATAACCCACACACCAAGCAATCCCGACATAAGCGAACTAACCATCAATCAGCGCGTCCACGATTGGCAAAAGTTCTCGATTCCAGTTTCTTTCGTTCACGTCGCCCACATGCCTAAAACGGATGATGCCGTCGGCGTCCACGATAAATGTCTCGGGGGCACCGTACACACCAAGTTCGACACCTAAATCACCGTTTGTATCCACAATTGTGAAGTCGTAGGGATCTCCGTATACGTTAAGCCAACGTCGGGCCTTCTCATCGTTATCGCGATAGTTAATTCCCACAATCGACAATCCCGTCGCTTTCCCGATATCCATCAGCATCGCGTGTTCATGTAAGCAGGTTGGACACCAGGTCGCCCAAACATTCACCAGCCGAACTTTCCCCAAGAGGGTTCGCTGTC
>JAKUTI010000165.1 GCA_022448765.1 Pseudomonadales bacterium | reverse complement strand
TGCATCCGGATCGGTCGCTTGATGGACGAGGATCGGTTGCCAGTTGAGGACATATCGATGATGAAACGAAATAACTGCGGAAAAGCACTCGATGTCGCGCGTATGTCACGGGATATGCACGGGGGTAACGGAATATCTGACGAATTTCACGTCATTCGCCACGTCATGAACCTCGAGACCGTTAATACGTATGAAGGTACCCACGATATCCATGCGCTGATTCTCGGTCGGGCGCAAACGGGTATTCAAGCCTTTAGTTGACCCGTCTATTTCGACGATGGATCTGAACGACGGAGCAAGACTCGCCCTAGATCACGTCCCGTCAGAACCGTTTCAGCCAAGCTGTCGACGATGTCCACGGTTGGTTGCCTTCCTAGATAAAGTCCGTTTGGAGATGCCTGAATACCATTGCGCCCCTGTCCCCACCTGGGGTGCTCAGCGTGCACGTGTGCTCATCGTGGGTCTCGCGCCTGGCTTACACGGTGCCAATCGAACCGGCCGTCCGTTCACGGGCGATGCTTCTGGACGGTTACTTTTCAGTGTGCTCGCGGACACTCGTTTTGCACGCGAAACCGATACATCGATTCGTCTTCAGGGTTGCAGGATTACCAATGCCGTCCGTTGTTTACCCCCCCAAAATCGACCAATTAGCGCGGAGCTCTCACGCTGTCGCACGTACTTGGCTCATGACTTCCAAACGTTATGGTCTCGAAATACTAGGACGAACCGATGCATTGTCGCGCTTGGCACAGTCGCCTACGGGAGCGTCTCAAAACTCCTCGACATCCGGCGACCGTTTCAACACGGAGCCTCCATCGATGTGGACAACCGCCTGCGGGTCGTCGCGAGCTACCATCCGAGCCGCCTCAACGTGAACACGGGCCGCCTTACCCGAGCCATGTTGCTGAAAATATTTGACGAAGTCCGCGACTACATCGAGGACGGTCCTGAAGTGGACGGTGCATCGGTCAGGCGTTAGCGCTTATAGTCCAGCGCATGGCGGAGCAATCAACATTTGATTCCGAATCGTTCCTGCGATCGCTGACCCGACGACCGGGCGTATACCGCATGCTCGACGGCGATTCGAATGTCTTGTACGTCGGCAAAGCTCGCAATCTGCGAAGTCGAGTCACCAGTTATTTCCGCGCGTCCGGTCTTGCAACGAAGACGATGGCACTGATGAGTAAAGTGCACGATATTCAGGTCACTGCGACGGCGAGTGAAACGGAAGCGTTGCTTCTTGAACAAACTCTGATCAAAGCGGATCGGCCGATGTACAACGTTTTGTTTCGAGACGACAAATCGTATCCCTATATATGTTTGACAGAACATCCTTTCCCCCGGCTGACACTGCATCGTGGGACCAAACGGCATGTCGGAAGGTATTTCGGGCCGTACCCGAGTGCTGGAGCCGTGCGCGAAAGTATTCAAGTCCTCCAAAAGTTATTTCAATTGCGATCTTGTGAAGACGGCTTCTTCAAAAATCGATCCAGGCCCTGTCTTCAACATCAAATAGGCAGATGCAGTGGACCATGTGTCGGACGTGTGGAGCGCAACGACTATGCGGCGGATGTGGGTCTTGCACAGATGTTTTTGGAAGGTCGCAGCAGGGCCGTGCTCCAAGAACTTAGGCAGCGGATGGAGTCTGCATCAAAGGAACGGGAGTTCGAACAAGCGGCACGATACCGCGACCAGATCCTTCAACTGAGGCGCATTCAAGAAAATCAATATGTCCATGGTCAATCGGGTGATGTCGACGTGTTCGCTCTCACTCAGGAAGCGGCATATTCGTGCGTGCAAGGACTATTCATTCGAGGTGGGCGCATCATTGGTCAGCGCACGTGGTACCCGAAAAATGTACTCGAAACAGCACCGAGCGCTCTTTTGAGCTCATTCGTTTCGCAGTATTACCTGGCGAGCGAAGGACGAGTTATACCCCAACTTGTGTTGACTTCGATCCCATTGGACGACGCGGAATTGGTGGCATCGGTTTTGGGCGAACGATCGGGACGAAAGGTCTCAATTAGGTCGAAAGTTCGAGCCCAACGCGCACGGTGGCTCGAAATGGCTTCGGACAATGCGGCGCTTTCGTTGACGTCGTATGTAGCGGAACGCCGCAATGTTTTTTCGCGCTTTGTGGATCTGCAGGATCTTCTCGAACTTGAGGACATGCCGAAGCGCTTGGAGTGTTTCGACATTAGCCATACGTCCGGTGAAGCGACCGTTGCGTCTTGCGTAGTTTTTGACACCAACGGACCTTTGAAGTCTGACTATCGGCGTTTCAATATTGAGGGTGTGACTGCGGGCGACGACTATGGGGCGATGGAACAAGCACTTCGACGCCGGTATCGGCGTCTCAAGGAGGGCGAAGCTGTGTTACCGGACATTTTGGTTATCGATGGCGGTGAGGGACAGCTTGGAAAAGCCGCGGGCGTGCTGAGCGAGTTGCAAGTGGAGGAGATTGCTCTCATTGGCATAGCGAAAGGACCAGATCGCAAGGCGGGTCTCGAAAAAATTCTTCTCTTTGGCCACGGCGAATTGGCGGTTACGCCAACCAGCGGTTCGATGCATTTGTTGCAACACATTCGAGACGAAGCTCATCGGTTCGCAATCACGGGGCACCGTGGACGCCGTGCAAAAAATCGACGCCGATCTGCACTCGATGGAATCACCGGCATTGGACCCAAACGCAAACGTGAATTGATGGCTCATTTCGGCTCCCTTGCTACGATTAAGGGTGCGAGCTCGGAGGAAATCGCGAAAGTGCCTGGAATAAGTCAAAAACTCGCTGACCACATTTACGGAGCCCTTCATGCCGCGTAATTCATTCCCGGTGACGTTGCCAAACATCTTAACGCTGGTTCGTATCGCGCTCATCCCAGTGTTCGTGTTGACCTACATCTTGTTTAGCGACGAAATGCTATGGGTTTCGGCGGTTCTGTTCGCGTGCGCGGCTTTTACCGATTGGTTAGATGGATTTCTCGCCCGGCAACTGGGGCAAGGTACTGCGTTCGGAGCATTCCTTGACCCGGTCGCCGATAAACTCATTGTGGTGACTGCATTGGTGCTGTTGATTGAGAGTTATTCGAATCTGGTGATGACCCTTCCTGGCCTAATCATCATTGGTCGAGAAATCATTATTTCTGCGCTGCGAGAATGGATGGCCGAGATGAATCGCCGAGGCTTGGTCGATGTGACTGGGCTTAGCAAGATCAAGACTGCTGTGCAGATGATCGCGATTATCGTGCTTATTGCCAATCCGCCCTCGCTGTCGATTTCTTGGGTGATCGCAGGCATGTTGCTTCTCTACGTAGCCGCATTCATGACGCTCTGGTCGATGTTCCTGTATTTGAAAGCGGCGTGGCCCACGTTGCGGGATGGACTGTACCAAGGAGAGACTTCTCGTTTCGTTGACGAGGATGATGATTCGGTTTGATGACGAGGAGCGTGATAAGATCGATCGCTGCCTCGTTAAGCGCACTCTTCGTCCGAAGTGCACTTTGAACGGTTAAAGGGCTGGGTGGCAGAGTGGTTATGCAGCGGACTGCAACTCCGTGTACGCCGGTTCGATTCCGACTCCAGCCTCCAACTATAACGAACGCTTTAACCCTATTGTTTGGCACCCTGGCTTGGTGCATCGAGTGATCGGTAGCATAAAGGGTGAAGGTCCGCGAGGAGGATCAATGCTAGGCCGATGGCATAAGAATGTGGGTAAAACTGCGGGCAGTCTTGCGGCGTTGCTGACTTTGACCGTATCTGCGTTGGAAAGCCCGAGGCAGATTGCCAGTGTCGAAGGCATCACCGAATACCGTTTGGCGAACGGTCTTCAAGTCATTTTGTTTCCGGACCCGAGCAAACCCACCATCACGGTTAACATGACCTATTTGGTGGGTTCTAGGCACGAGTCCTACGGCGAAACCGGGATGGCTCATCTACTAGAACACCTCGTGTTTAAGGGTACGCCGCGCCATCCGAATATCCCACAGGAGCTTACTGAACGAGGCGCATCGCCCAACGGCACCACGTCGATGGACCGCACAAACTATTTTGAAACCCTGCCAGCCACGGATGAAAACCTTGAGTGGGCCCTTGATCTCGAATCCGATCGAATGATCAACAGTTTCATTTCTGCCGAAGATCTCAAGTCCGAAATGACCGTGGTACGTAACGAGATGGAGTCGGGAGAAAACAATCCGTTCAGGATTTTGTATCAACGAACGATGTCCACGGCTTATCTCTGGCATAACTACGGTAAATCGACCATTGGTGCGCGAAGTGACGTTGAGGCTGTACCCATCGATCGACTCAAGGCGTTCTATCGCAAGTATTACCAGCCGGACAATGCAGTGTTGATCTTGGCAGGTAAGTTTGACCCTAAGTTTGCGCTCGAAAAAATTGTCGAAAAGTTTGGGGTGATCCCGGCGCCGGATCGTTCGGGGGAAAATCAAATTTACCCCACTTATACCCGTGATCCGATTCAGGATGGAGAACGTTCCGTCACGTTACGCCGTGTTGGCGACGTCCAATATGCCATGGTCATCCATCACATACCGCCTGGCGCTCACGAGGATTTAGCGGCACTAGATATCCTGAGTCACGTACTCGATAACGCGACGTCGGGTCGTTTGCACGAGGCCTTGGTTGATTCGAACAAGGCGGTGTCCGTGGCTTCGTATGCATATCAATTTCGTGAATCCGGCCCCATGCTGACGTTCGCACAAGTTCGTAAAGATGGTTCTCTCGACGACGTTTGGGAAACCATGCAGGACGTTATATACGGGACTGCGAACGAAGACTTGGTGACGGATTCTGAAGTCGAACGTGCACGTGCATTCTTCCTCAAAAACATTGAACTTGGTTTTAATTCCTCCCAAAACATCGCGTTACAACTAAGCAACTGGGTGGCGATGGGTGATTGGCGGCTTTTCTTCTTGCACCGTGATCGACTCGCTGCCGTTACGACGGAGAATGTTCGACGAGTTGCTGCAACGTACCTAAAACCTCAAAACAGTACCGTAGGGTTCTTTATCCCGACGGATAACCCCGATCGTGTTGAAATTCCTGACGTTCCTGATATGGCAGTCATGTTGGCCGGGTTTAAGGGCAGAGAAGCGGTCAAGAGCGGTGAATCGTTCGATACGTCCTTATCGAACATCGAATCGCGTACGCAAAAGACCACGTTCGACAATGGCTTCAAACTAGCGATGTTGCCCAAGGAAACCAGGGGCGCCAACGTTGTTGTTTCGTTAGCGTTGTTGTTTGGATCAGAACCCATGCTTCGCAACAAGGTGACACGCGGCGAATTTGCGGGAAGCATGTTGATGCGAGGGACTGAACGTCTCGATCGTCAACAATTAATCGACGAACTTAACCGGTTAAAGGCGCGTGGTGGTGTGGGCGGCGGTGTGTACTCAGCGAGCGGCAGTCTGCAAACAACTCGTGAAAATTTACCCGCGGTCATCGAACTAGTCGGCGAAATCGTAAAAACGCCAGCGTTCGATCCAGATCAATTTGCCGAACTGAAACAAACAACACTTGCTGGTTACGAAGTGAATCGTTCAGATCCGCGGGCTCTTGGTGCGCTTGCGCTGACGCGATTACTCAATCCCCTTGATAAGGATCATCCGCTCTATGTAAGTTCGTTTGACGAAGCCATCGCGAGTACAGAGGAGGTGAAGTTAGACGAGGTGGTCGATTTTCATGCATCTCTGTACGGCGCGAGTAACGGACGAATGGCCATTGTCGGGGATTTTGACCCGGCCGAGATCGCGCCTTTGGTCGGAACCGTATTTGGAAACTGGCAATCGCCCATCCCATTCGAGCGAGTTGCTAATCCTTTCAAGGACGTAAGCCGAGAAAAGATCGTCATTAATACGGTGGATAAGCCGAACGCCTATTTTGCCGCGGGGCTCGGGCTTCCTATCAGAGACGACCACGCAGATTATCCGGCACTTGTGCTTGCCAACTTTATGCTTGGGGGTGGCTTCTTAAGCTCTCGATTAGCAACACGCCTGCGACAAAATGAAGGCTTGAGCTACGGTGTGGCCTCACGATTTTCGGCTCATCCGATCGATCAATCGGGTCTGTTTAGAGCGTACGCTATTTACGCTCCACATAACGCGAATAAACTCGAAACCGCGTTTATGGAGGAGATCGAGCGGGCGGTTAACGACGGGTTTACCGACGACCCGGTTTCAGC
>JAKUTI010000164.1 GCA_022448765.1 Pseudomonadales bacterium | reverse complement strand
TCGTAGGCGAGCGCAAGCGCGTAGTCATTGACGGTGTCGTCGTCGACGAGGTTCTTGGCTTCATCGAGCGCTTTGGCCCCATTCTCGGCAAAATGCATTCGTACCCGAGCGCGCATGAACTGGTATTCGATGGAACTCGACGTTGGAACTTTTTCGTAGCCGGCTGACTGGTTGCGAGCGTCTGTAATTCGTTTTTCGGTGATCGGGTGCGTTAACAAGAATTCGGGCGGCCGTTCCGTGAAGCGGTATGCTCGTTGCATGCGCGTGAAGATTCGCGCTGAACCGTCAGTATCGAGACCTGCACGCCAAAGCGTTGTGAGTCCAATGCGGTCGGCTTCTTGTTCTCGACCGCGGCTGTACCGGAGGCGCTGACTTTGTGCAATGGCTTGAGCACCGCTCATCGCTGCGAGACCTGCTTCGGATGATCCAGTCGCCATGATGGCGGCGCTGGCAAGAAAGCCAAGGAGGATTGGTAATGTCATCCGCTGTTGGGCTTCTACATTTCGCGCAAAATGTCGCTGACTAAGATGCGCCAACTCGTGTGCAAGCACCGACGAATATTCGTGCACATCCATGGCGTGCAGAAACAAACCTAAATTGATCCCGACGATCCCGCCCGGTGCAGCGAACGCGTTGATCTGCTCGGCGTCGATTAATACGGGATAAAGTAAAACTTGTTTGAGCTGCGAGTGTGTCGCGAGTTCGTAGAGCTGGAGTTTCGTGTAGTACTTGAGAATAGGATCGGCAACTGTGGGGACCTGCGACCGGAGTTGCTTCAATAATCCTTGGCCCAATCGGCGTTCCATTTCGGGCGAAATGATGGCTGAGGAGGTATCGCCGAGTTCGGGTAATTCGCCGCGAGGCGCAGCGACACTGGAGATTCCAAGAGCGATTCCGCTAACTAGAGCGAGAAACGTTTTCATGATGAGAATCATACAACGAATGGTTTCAGACATTGTTTAAGCTGCAGCGTTCTCGGTGTTTTGAGTTGGTGTGCGATACTTCGAAGCTATGTCCGATGATGTGCCATTAATCCTTGACGTCAAGGGTCTCAATTGCCCTATGCCGCTGCTAAAGGCCAAGAAAGCGTTGAACGAGCTTTCGCCAGGTTCGCTTTTGCGCGTGTTTGCGACCGATCCGGGCTCGGTGAAGGATTTCCGCGTTTTCTCGGAGCAAAGTGGTCACAAGCTCCTAGAATCATGTGATGACAACGGAACCTATAGCTATCTGCTTGAGAAAAGAACCGATCGATGAAATTTGTCGACGTCATTAGTGGTTGGATCAATCGCCACTTTTCGAACGAAGAGGCGATCTATTTGGTGCTCTTCGTCGGCTTTATCTTTGTTTTCTTGGCCGTTTTGGGGACCTATCTTGCGCCAGTAATCACAGGCCTTATAGTCGCTTTTCTGATTCAAGGCGTCGTCGTTCGTTTGGTTGCCTGGGGAATGCCCGAAGTCCTCGCGATTGGCGTCGTGACGGTATTGTTTCTCGGCGCGTTAGTAGCGCTGTTTGTGGGCATTCTGCCGTTGGTGTGGCAGCAGATGAATCAGACCGTCGATGCCATGCCCGGCATCATCGATCGGATTGCCGAACTTTTTGCGGACCTGTCGGCGGCATATCCAGCGCTTTTTTCTCAGGACACGGTAAGCGCGTGGCTTGCGACAGCAAACGAGCAATTGACGGAATTGGGAGGCGTCTTCCTGCAAGCCCTCGTGGGCCAGCTGCCCAACGCATTTGGGCTCGTTATCTTCGTCTTGTTGGTGCCGATTTCGGTCTTCTTCTTCCTCAAAGATCGAGAACTGTTGGTCGGCTGGTTTGCGGGACTATTGCCGGCAAATCGACCGCTACTGGAGAGGGTTGGCGCAGAAATGACGGAGCAAATAGGCAACTATGTCCGAGGTAAAGCGGTCGAAATTCTCATTGTCGGCATTGCGTCGTACGTTCTCTTTGCTTGGCTCGGCCTTAACTATGCGGCTCTCCTTGGTTTGCTCGTTGGAATCTCCGTCCTGGTTCCTTTCGTTGGTGCCGCTGTAGTCACGCTACCGGTGGTCGCGGTTGCGCTGCTGCAGTTTGGCTGGTCGGCTAACTTTTTTTGGATCGTTATTGCCTATCTCGTGGTTCAAGCCGTTGACGGCATGATCCTGGTGCCTAAGCTATTTTCCGTGGCGGTGAATCTCCATCCCATCACGATCATTGTCGCGGTGCTGGCGTTCGGCGGCGTTTGGGGATTTTGGGGCGTTTTTTTCGCGATCCCACTGGCGACGCTAGTCAAGGCCATCTACGTCGCTTGGCCGCGTCAAGCCGACGTAGCGAGCTAACTCGGTACCATCTTGTGAACCCCCCTGAGCGCCTTTACCATACCGCCCTTGTCGAATAGGTGGTTGGCATGTTGAAGGGCAGTTTTGTTGCGCTCGTGACGCCTATGTCATCCTCAGGCGAAGTCGATTGGGGCGGTCTCGAACGCCTCATCCAATGGCATCTGGACAGCGGCACGCACGGAATTGTGCCGGTGGGAACCACGGGCGAATCTGCCACGCTCACGCCCCTTGAACATAAACGGGTCATCCAGGTCACGGTCGAACATGTCAACGGCCAAATCCCGGTCATCGCGGGTACTGGGGCAAACGCGACGGCCGAGGCTATTGAACTCACGGAAGCCGCCAAAGAATCAGGCGCTGACGCCTGTCTATCGGTGACCCCTTATTACAACAAACCGACTCAGGAAGGCCTCTACCGGCACTATTGCGCGATCGCTGAAGCCGTCGATATCCCCATGGTTTTGTATAACGTGCCGCCGCGCACAGCGTGCGATATGCAACCGGAAACCGTCGCCCGGTTAGCATCCATCGAGCAAATCATTGGTATCAAGGAGGCCTGCGGTGATGCCGAGCGCGTTGGCGCTATTCGCGCGTTGGTGGACGATGATTTCATTGTGCTGTCGGGCGAAGATGCTCAGACCTTAAGGATGATGGAACTGGGGGCTGTCGGGACGATTTCGGTATCTGCGAACGTTGTTCCGGAGCTAATGTCGGCTTTTTGCGATAGCTATTTGAACGGGGATCATGCGGGCGCGGCAGAGTTAGATCAGAGGCTACAGCCAATCCACGACATACTATTTGTTGAAACGAGTCCGACGCCGACGAAGTGGGCGTTGCAGCAAATGGGAAGAATCGATGAGGGTATTCGATTGCCGTTGATACCCCTTTCCGAGACGCATCATGACGAAGTCAGGCAGCGGCTAAAGAAGGTGAGCGCTCTATGAGGAGTCAAGGGGCTCGGGTGGTCGCCATTTCCTCTTTGACGCTTTTTGGTCTGTGTTGGTTGTCTGGATGTGGCTTATTTGGTCAGGAACGAGCCGTCTTTGCGAGTACGAAGGACGATTATCTTGACGCCAAGACGGCGCCCGTGGCGCTTGTTGTTCCGGAAGACCTAGATCCTTCGGCCGTTCGCGATTCTTGGCCGATTCCCGACATCCAATTGCGGCCCATGCAGAAGGTTTTTCCGGAAAAAGCGCCCATGCCTACCGGCATCTGGGGCCGCGAGGACGACAACTCCATACGCATCAAGAAACTTGGCGAACGGCGTTGGATCGTGGTGGGAGAAACCCCGGATCAGGTCTGGCCGGTAGTTAAACAATTCCTCGCGGACAACGGCGTCGGAATTGCGGGACAGCGGGCTGAGGAGGGGATTATTTTTTCGGAAGCGCTCGACGTCGAGAATGAAGATTATGCTGATGTGGTGCGCACGGCGCTTCGGAATACCAGACGAGATGCTGGCAATTTTGCAGGCCTTGATCAGATCATCTTTCGCGTTGAACAGGGCATCCGTCGCGGCTCTGCTGAGGTGCACGTTCGTCACGTGAGCGAGACAGCAAGTGTGGATAAATCCGATTGGCCGGAGAAATCCACGGCGGTCGCCATTGAAGCAGAAGTGGTGAATGAGTTGGGAGCGTACTTCGCTGCTGGTCTCGCTCAGCCGAGTGTTTCCATCGTCGGGCGTCAGATTTCAACGGGTACCAAGGCCGCCGTGGTGCGCGACGACAAAGGCTATCCGGTGCTCCATTTGAATGTCGATTTTGATCGTGCCTGGGCGACGGTTGGACAAGCGCTGGAACGGTCCGAAATGAACGTCACGGCATTACACCGAGACGAAGGTTACTTTGAGGTCGATATTGATCCAGAGATTCTCACGGGCGAGACCGAGGGACTGTTTAGACGTCTAATTCCAGGCAGGTCCGACCGGTATTCTGACCGTTCCATCTTGGTTCGGATCGATGCCGCGGGAAACGGGTACGACGTCAATATTCGATGGCCCCAGGGTGGTCCTGTTTCGGTCGAACTGGGGGAACAAATCCTCGTGATGTTGCGGGAGTTGGCAGCCTGAAAAGGCCCACGGAAACCGATCTCTTTGGTTCGGAACTGCTCGTGGAACATATTCGCTTTGCGTCACTTGGTAGCGGTAGTGGGGGCAACGGAACAGTGGTCCAAGGGGGTGGGACCACGGTGTTGGTGGACTGTGGCTTTAGTGTAAAACAGACGACGGTTCGGCTGAAGGCTCTGGGAATCTCTGTCGAGAGGATCGATGCGCTGCTCGTGACCCACGAACACGGGGATCATGTTGGGGGGGTCATTCCGCTGGCGCACCGATTCGATATACCGGTCTATGCCTCACACGGAACCCTTCGTGTGCTCGCCGAACGCGACTTGGATCAACACCTCGCGCGCGCTTTTGTCCCGGCTGAGTTCATGACCGTCGGGGACCTGACGGTGCTTCCGGTACCGGTACCCCACGATGCCCGAGAACCCACGCAGTACGTGATCACGCACGGTGAACTGGCGATCGGGATTCTCACCGATTTAGGGCACATCACCCCGTTCGTCCTTGAGAGCTACCGAAAATGCAATGCACTTTTGGTGGAAAGCAACCACGACGTTGAAATGTTGCGAAATGGTGCTTATCCGGCCCGGTTGAAGCGCCGTATTGCAGGCAAACTCGGACACTTGTCCAATGCTCAGGCCGTGGGATTCTTGGAAGAAGTCATCCACGATGCGCTGACCCACGTGGTCATTGGCCACATCAGCGAGCAAAACAATGCGAAAGAGCTGTTGCAGCGTACCTTTCGGGAACTCGAGAAACGAGTCCCCAACTTTGCCTACGCTACCCAAACGCATGGTATCGGTTGGACCCAGCCGACGATCCTCGCGTAACCAGCGCCGTTTTGCGACTGGGCAATGATGATGAACAACTGTGAGACAATCGGGGAAACTGAGTACGAGTCTCGTTAAGAGGGAAAAGCAATGACTTCCAATCGTTTTTTCACTAACTCGTTGTGGCGCTTGGCGATGGCCTTGTGTTTTTCCTTTTCGCTTGTCGGGACAACGTATGCGGCGCAAACGGACGCATTTGGTACAACGGGAGCGGAGGATCCTTATAAAGCCCGATTAATGGATCAACTGAAGAAGCTTGATTTGAAACCCGATCAGGTTGAAGAGTTTCAGCAACTCGTCAACGAGTACTTTGAGAGACGCAATGGTGCCCAGCGGCGTATCGGTCGTCAGGGCGGCGCGATTGACGTGCGAGTGCGCCGCGATCTGCGGCGAGTGGAAAATCAAGCGGTCGAGGCGATGGCGTCAGTATTGACGGCCGAGCAGCTCGAAAAATATCGACGTTTTGTCCAAATAGGCAACAAGCAGTACATGGCCAACGCGGGACTACTTTAACGCGCGACTTCTAGCGTTTGTTGGGTGTGCGATATCAGTTACCCCGAGGACGGTGCGCCGATCTGTGTGCTCGCTTTCGAACAAGCCCTTTTTGAGAGTTTCCTAGCATAAGCAATGCGTTGTAACGACTTGTAATATGCTTAGAAGGATCGTATAAGCGGTTCCAGTAGTTCCAAATGAGGGTGAAGTTCCCGTTGTGAGAGGGACAGCCCGTTTGGCGTAGTAGCAAGCAGTAAAAAGGACGTAGTAAAACCTCGTAGTAAAACCTGGAAATAAAACCCCGCATAGGGAGTGTCTCCGCAATACCTGGTGCGCCGCACGGTCCCACGCTGATGATTGTCGTGGTGATTGTGCCCGTCCGATTTGTGGATCGCTGCGGGCATTACTAGGTCTCGCTTTATTTAGGGAGAGGAACGAATGAAGATGCTTTGGTTTGGTCGAGTGTTTGCGGTACTCGGGATCTTTGCTTTGTGGACGCC
>JAKUTI010000163.1 GCA_022448765.1 Pseudomonadales bacterium | reverse complement strand
AACTGCTGCTATCGGAGGAAACGAAAGCTATCTTCCAACTGTAATCGGAGGGTATGAAGGACCTGATTCGAAGGCTTTTGCCCGAGAACATCAATGATGTGATCGCTCTCGTGGCATTGTTTCGACCAGGTCCCTTGCAGTCCGGAGCTGTCGAAGACTACATTTCTCGAAAACACGGTCGTACCCCGGTTAACTATCCGCACCCCCAACTGAAATCCGTTTTGAGTACCACCTACGGCGTCATGCTTTATCAGGAAGACGTCATGAGTGTTTCCCAGGAACTCGCGGGTTTTAGTCTTGGCCAGGCCGATTTACTCCGCAAAGCGATGGGTAAAAAGAACCCTGAAGAGATGGCTAAAATGCGGGCCACTTTCTTGGACGGTGCGGCAGCAAACGAAGTAGACCCAAACGTGGCAAATGACATTTTTGATCAAATGGAAAAGTTTGCGGGCTATGCATTTAATAAAGCGCATTCTGCAGCGTACGCGATGCTTTCGTTTCAAACAGCGTGGCTGAAAACCCACTACCCTGCTGAGTTTATGGCGGCTGTGTTGTCAGCGGACATGCAGAATATTGACAAAGTAGTAACGCTCGTTGACGAGGCTTCGAGGATGGGAATTCACGTTAATTCGCCGGACGTGAATCAAAGCGAGTTTAAGTTCAAGGCGGTTGACGGATCAATTGTTTACGGGCTGGGCGCGGTACGTGGGATAGGCCAAGGTCCGGTCGAAGCCATCACGAATGAAAGAAGCAAGGGCGATTTTGTTGATTTACAAGACTTTTGCAATCGAGTTGACCTCCGCCGAGCCAATAAGAAAGTCATTGAAGCGCTAGTTCGGTCTGGTTCCATGGACCGCCTCGCTTCCTCGCGGTCCGGGTTGGATCAAGTTCGGGGCGAACTGTTGAGTCGAATTCAAGAATCAATGCAAGGGGCTGAACAGAGCGCGAGAGACCGCTCGCTCGGTATGCACGACATGTTTGGCGGCGTAGAAGCGCGTCCTATAGATTTGAAGTCGAGGGACGTTCAGGCGATGGATAAACGTACGCGACTTGAGGGAGAAAAAGAGACGCTTGGTCTCTATCTAACCGGCCATCCCATTGACGATTACATCGACGAAATTCGTACGTTTTGTCCTACCAAGATTGGGCAGTTGCGAGAGAGGCAAGGTACGCAAATTATTGCGGGACTCGTCGTTTCAAATCGATCCAGGCGCAGTAAGCGTGGTGACGGGATGGCGTTTGTTGTCCTCGATGATCAAAGCGGTCGAGTCGAAGTAAGCGTGTTCGGCGACACGTATGCAGAACACCATTCGAAGCTGACTAAAGACGCTGTTCTAATTGTCGAGGGACTAGCCCAACCAGATGAGTATTCGGGAGACCTAAAGATCCGTGCAGTAACCGTCTATACGGTGGAGGAAGCTCGCCGCCGGTTTCGTGGTCGAATAGAAATCTCGACGTGCGACCGAGAGATAGATGGAGACTTCCCTATTCGTCTCCGCGAGAAACTCGAGGTTTACCGTGTGCAACACGATTCATCGCAAGGTTGTGAGGTCACGATTGCCTATCGGAACGATGAGGCGACTGGACGCGTTGTACTTGGAGAAGATTGGCGCGTTCAACCGACCGATCAACTTCTTGCTTCTTTACGAGACGAATTTGGTGTCTCGGCTGTCTGCTTTCGGTATTCCGCCTAAGTGCAATGTGCTAAATGTTAGTCGAACCTGGTTTTGCGCGGTGCCAATCCGTTAAGTCTTTGGGGCGAATTTGAAGGTTTCCGTGTGTGATCGGGTTGCCGAAGCAGCGGTCTCGGTCGATATGCGGCCCGATGGTTGTTTCTGGGTCGCATACTCCGGAGGGCTTGACTCGACTGTATTGATGAGAGCAGCTTTCGAAGTTTTTGGCCCCAAGAGATGCAGAGCGGTTCACATCAATCATGGGTTGAGCCCGAAGGCGAACGAATGGCAGTTGTGTTGCGAAAAAGTGGCGGCCGCAATGGGCGTTTCAATCAAAGTAGTGCGAGCCGAACTTGAGAAAGGTAACGAAGAACTGGCGGGTCGGCGCGCACGATACGGAATATGGAAACGATTGATTGGGGATGGAGACGTGGTTGCCACCGCACACCATGCGGACGATGTGGCTGAAACTCGTCTATGGCAACTGTTTTCGGGTCGCAGTCCGATTGGGATCCCTTCCAATAGGCCACTTGGGGAAGGACACGTGGTTAGACCTTTCCTCGACCTGAACCGGAGAGACCTGGAATCATTCGCGACACGGCATGAACTTTCCTGGATCGAGGATGAAAGTAATTTCGATACCTCGTACGACCGAAACTGGATTCGACAAACGCTGTTACCCCTTGTGGGCTCGCGCTTTCGTCATGCTGCGCATCATCTAGCGAAGATGGAATGGCCTGAATTGCCGTTAAGGCAAGCTCGACCTTTGGACCTGGACGCTACGAACATAGATGACCGGGCGCTTCGCGAATGGCTATGGGCGTACGGCGTCGTGCCGACGAGAGGGCAGTTAAACGAGTTGCGTCGACAAATTAGGGGCCCGGAGAACTGTTCGGTACGTGTTGAAATAAGAAATGACTACTCGATTCGTGGGTATCGACGGCAGCTTCATGTGGTTCGCGATTTCGAACCCCAAAAAAATGCGGATATTTTGGTCGGTAAGGAGTGGGGTGATTCGAATGGCACCCTGACCTGGGTTCAGCGAGAAACGGGAGTTGCGCTAGGGCACGGTCTGAGTCTGCGTTCGAGACAGGGAGGAGAGCGGATTCGATTTGGAGGGAAAAATCGTTCGCTAGCGGAGATATACCGTTCCCACGGCATCGCACCGTGGCTCCGGGAAAGTATGCCTTTGTTATTTGATCACCAAGATCTCGTTGCGATACCTGGATTAGCACTAGCTGACAGCGCGAAGGTTTCTTCGGGATGGTGGCCTGAATGGCATTGCTCGATTGAGGTCGAGTGACCCTTTTGCTATTGTGTTGAACCATCTCAGGGAAGCGTTCTGGGAGTACCAACCCGCCTGATGGGCTCTAAATGACGCGATACATATTTGTGACCGGAGGTGTGGTCTCTTCGCTAGGCAAGGGCATAGTGACGGCCTCCCTTGCAGCGATCCTAGAGGCCAGATCTCTCAAAGTTAATATTCTCAAGATGGATCCATATATCAACGTGGATCCCGGGACCATGAGCCCATTCCAACATGGTGAGGTGTACGTCACCGCAGACGGCGCAGAAACCGACTTAGATCTAGGGCATTACGAAAGGTTTATTCGCGGTCGGATGAGCCAGCGCAACAATTTCACAACGGGCAGTGTTTACGCGGAAGTTCTGAGGAAAGAACGACGAGGCGACTATCTAGGCGGCACAGTTCAGGTAATTCCCCATATTACCGATGAGATCAAGAACCGGATTCTCTCGGTGGCAGAGGGCTACGACGTCATCATTGTTGAGACAGGGGGTACGGTTGGTGACATAGAGTCGCAGCCGTTTCTAGAAGCGATAAGACAATTGCGTCTTGAAGTAGGCGCTCAATATACGTTGTTTATTCACCTAACTTTGGTCCCCTATGTCGTGTCTTCTGGCGAAATAAAGACAAAACCGACTCAGCATTCGCTTAAAGAGTTGCGTTCTATCGGGCTACAACCGGACGTTTTGATTTGTCGATGTGAGGACAGAGCCGTGCCCAAGTCCGCATGCGACAAGATCGCCTTGTTTACGAACGTGGAAGAGCGCGCGGTGATTTCGTTGCAGAACGCCGAGACCATTTACCAAGTTCCGCTGATTCTGAACGATCAACAACTTGACGACATTGTCCTTGAAAAACTGAGACTTGATTGCCCGCCCGCGAATTTAACCGAGTGGCACGACGTGGTTGACGCCCTCATTCACCCGCGAAGATCGGTCGAAATCGCCATGGTGGGCAAGTATCTTGACTTGCTGGACGCTTACAAATCTTTGATAGAAGCCATATCCCACGCGGGGATACGGACACGAACCGATGTGGCAATCCGTTACATTGATGCTGAAGAGATAGAGACTAATGGCACCCAGGTACTAGAAGACGTTCACGCGATATTAGTTCCAGGGGGCTTTGGACAACGTGGCTTCGAAGGCAAGATTCGTGCTGTAGGGTATGCGCGCGAAAACAAAGTCCCGTACCTGGGTATTTGTTATGGGCTCCATGCAGCGATCATCGAATTTGCACGCAACGTACTAGGGCTGAAGGGGGCGCATTCGACCGAGATTGATCCGGATACGGAATATCCGGTTATCGGTTTGGTCACGGAATGGCGAGACGATAGCGGGGTAGTTGAACATAGGAACGCCGATGATGATTTAGGCGGAACGATGCGCTTGGGGGAGCAGGCATGCGCGCTTAAAGATGGCTCAGTAGCACGCTCCTTGTACGAAAAAAGTGTCGTGTACGAGCGACATCGGCATCGTTACGAGGTTAATAACGATTACATCGAGCGTCTTGAATCTTCAGGTTTGTCGGTGGTTGGGCGCAGTGAAGCGGATGATCTCGTGGAAATGGTAGAGATACCGGGGCATGGATGGTTTGTTGCGTGTCAGTTTCACCCCGAGTTCAACTCGTCGCCAAGAGACTGTCACCCGCTATTTCGAGGGTTTATCGAAGCCGCAAATCAGTATGCAAATCAGCAAGATGATGAGGTGTCAATCGAAGCTGCGGCAAGCTGAACGCTTGTCTAGCCTCGGATAAAACGGCGAAGATCACTTTATGGAACTTTGTTCATTCAACGTGAGCGATGAAGACCCTTTCTTCCTGATCGCCGGACCCTGCGTCATCGAAAGTGAGGCCATGGCTCTAGAAACGTCAGAGCAACTTCGAGAGGTTGCGCGTTCGCTCGATGTCCCATTTATTTATAAGAGTTCGTTTGATAAAGCCAATCGATCCTCCCATGAAAGCTTTCGAGGGCCTGGCCTTGAAGAGGGATTGCGTATTCTTCAGAGAGTGCGTGACGAAGTAGAAGTCCCAGTACTTACAGATGTGCATGAGGACACGCCCTTAGACGAGGTTGGTAGTGTCGTCTCTGTTTTGCAGACACCAGCCTTTCTCTGTAGGCAAACGAACTTCATACAAAGCGTGTGCTCGCAAGGTTTGCCTGTGAACATCAAGAAAGGGCAGTTCTTAGCGCCGCTGGATATGTGCCACGTGGTCGACAAAGCAAAAGCGGGCGGTAACGAGCAAGTCATGGTGTGTGAACGCGGTGCGAGCTTTGGATATAACAATCTCGTTTCCGATATGCGTTCGCTTGCTCTGATGAGACAAACTGGCTGTCCGGTCGTTTACGACGCTACTCATTCGGTTCAAATGCCAGGTGGCCTCGGCAACAAGTCTGGAGGTCAAAGAGAAATGGTGCCTGTGCTGGCACGCGCTGCAATCGGGGCAGGAGTTGCTGGGTTGTTTATGGAGACGCACCCGCGACCGGATGAAGCTCTTTCCGACGGCCCCAATTCCTGGCCGCTAGAGCTCGTCAAGCCATTGCTTGAAGAGCTTCGAGAAATAGACTCAGTCGTTAAGTCTCACGGATACATAGAACAGCAAATTTCATGACCCGGATCAGTGCCGTTCATGCATGGGAGGTATTTGACTCACGGGGCAGTCCCACGGTCGCTGTCGATGTGATACTCGACAGTGGCGATCGCGGACACTCAATGGTGCCGTCTGGAGCCTCGACAGGATCCCGTGAAGCCATTGAATTGCGCGATGGAGAATCAGGCCGATTGGGCGGTCGGGGCGTACTTAGAGCTGTCGAAAGGATTGAAGGGGAAATTTCGGCAGCCGTTTTGGGCCTCGATGTGCATGATCAAACACGGCTTGATGGTGCAATGACCGACCTCGATGGAACCAAGAATAAGGGTCGGCTTGGGGCGAATGCGATACTCGGCGTGTCGCTCGCTGCTGCGAGAGCGGCGGCTTGTGCCCGTCGTCTCGAATTGCATCAATATCTTGCCGAGCTTTATGGTCCCGCCGATGTGCGTATGCCAGTTCCGATGATGAACATTCTCAATGGAGGGGCTCACGCGGATAACAACGTGGATATTCAAGAGTACATGATCCTACCCGTATCGATGCGTACGTTTCGGGACGCGCTGTGCGCGGGGGTTGAAATATTTACTGCATTGAAAACGTTGCTCAGTAAAAGGGGACTTGTGACTAGTGTCGGCGATGAGGGCGGCT
>JAKUTI010000162.1 GCA_022448765.1 Pseudomonadales bacterium | reverse complement strand
GAAAAGAGAAGAACTTATGCAACAAGTTATTGAGGGGATTCGTCGCGATTTCATGAGGCGTCCTTGGTGGATGACCACGATGTACGTTTTTTGCCTCTACATGACATTTATTTATATGCCGTTCGATATTTTTTTGAAGCCCGTGGCAAATGACGAAGAGGTTTGGTTTGGGATTACGTTTCACCAAGAGTGGGCCAAGGCACTAGCGCCCCTTCATTGGGTTGTATACGCCGGCATGGCTTGGGGATTCTTTAGGATGCATCGTTGGATGTGGCCGTGGGCGTCGGTGTACGTGATCCAGGTGAGTTTCTCGATGGTGGTATGGAACCTGCTGGATGAACGTGGGGCTGGTTTGCTGGCCGGTCTCGTAGCTGGGATTATTTTTCTCGTCCCAGCCATCGCGCTTTGGCGTGCTCGGGATTTGTTTAGGTCGGGGAAAATGCCATAAAGAGAACCAGGGACTTCAGTCGTTCGCTGCCGCTGCGGGAGGACTGGATTTGAGCTTGGAACCAGTGGATGGCCAAAAGATATAAAGAGTATAAAAGTCATTAAAAACAAGTATATGTATAACATATCAAGAAAGTGATCTAATAGATGAAGATGCAGGGAACAAGCAATAGTGGATCGGATCCGATCTCTTGCGAAGTTCAAACACAGCGTCTCAAATTACGCGAGCCTGACGAAAAAGACGCTAGTGAGCTGACGAGGCTAATCGGCGATTGGGAAGTGTCGAAGTGGCTTGCCCGCGTCCCGTATCCCTACGCATTGGATGATGCACGCGTGTTCATCGAAAATGTTAGAGCGACGGCATCGTCGGGTTACGGTGCTAATTTTTTTGTAGATCTGGATGGTGCGCTTATCGGTGGCGCCGGGCTTACTGGTGAAAACGCCAACACCTTGGAGCTCGGTTATTGGATTGCCCGAGAACATTGGGGCTTTGGATACGCGACCGAAGCAGCGGCCGGTTTGATCAATTATGCCGAGACTAGGCTTGGATGCACGCGAATTGAAGCTTCGTACCAGAACGATAATCCCGCGTCTGCATGGGTTTTACGGAAACTCGGTTTCCGCCAGTGCGGCGAAAAAAGTATTTTTTCGCTTGCCCGAAATTTTCACGTGCGTAGTACGTGCGTTTTCCTTGATCTCCGGCATTAGCTCAGTTGACCTTTCTCTTCGACAAAAAAAATCTTCTCGTATGGGGCATGAGCCTGAGCTTGCTCGGGACGGACGCGTTTTCGGGAGAGTTAGCGCTAACGGTCACGAACATCGACCGTCCGGGGACGCTTTTTGTCACTGTCTATCACGATGTTGCGGCCTTTGTTGACGACATGGAAAACACGCGAAAGCCGGTGGAGAAGGCTGGTGTTCATTCCGTTAGCCGCCGAAGTACAACCGAGGGGATGGCGCGAATTGTTATACCTGTGCCCGACGGAATTGTTGCTGTCGCCGCCTTCCATGACACCAATGCAAATGGGAGTATCGACGAGGGCATTTTGGGGATACCCAAAGAGCAATATGGGTTCAGCAACGATGCGCGACGGCTATTTAGACCGCCGTCCTTCCGAGCAAGCAGCATCGTGATCGAGGGTCAGACTTCGCATTCGATTCGATTAAGGCCGTAGATGGCCATCCGTTTTATCTGAATACCCATTGGCGGTAGAGCCGGCGAGTTCTTTCCAGAAATGACAGGCAACTCGGTGGCCTTTGTTGACGAGTTCTTCTATCGGCTCAATGGTTCGGCACTTGTTTTCCGTGTGCGGGCATCGGGTGTGAAAGCGACATCCGCGCGGCGGATCGATTGGCGAGGGAACGTCTCCGGACAATAGGATTCTTTCGCCGCGGCGCTTTGGATCAGGTATGGGGATGGCTGAAAGTAAGGCCTTAGTGTACGGATGTCGCGGAAACGCATAGATCGTTTGGGCATCCGCTTGTTCAACAATCTTCCCCAAATACATAACGGCAACATCGTCGGAAACGTGTTTGACCACGGCCAGATCGTGCGCGATGAAAATCAAGGCGAGGTTCATCTCCCGTTGCAGATCCATCAAGAGATTGATCACTTGAGACTGAATCGAAACGTCCAACGCCGAAACCGCTTCGTCGCAAACGACCAGTTTCGGTTTCAACGCAATGGCCCTTGCGATGCCTATGCGCTGTCGTTGACCGCCGGAAAACTCGTGCGGGAAGCGATCTAGAGCGTCAGCTTGCAACCCAACACGGTGAAGTAGATCCCTTGCCCAATCGCGACGTTCAGCCGATGTCCCCAAATCGTGGATTAGGAATGGTTCTTCGAGGATTCGGCTGACCGTGTGCCTGGCGTTGAGCGATTCGAATGGGTCCTGAAATATGATTTGAACGTTCCGGCGTAGGTCTTTGAGTTCAGCGCGATTCATAGTCGCGATATCCCGGCCTTCATAGAAAATGTTGCCAGCGGTAGGGCTATGTAAATTCAGTATGGTCTGCCCGACCGTACTCTTGCCGCATCCAGACTCGCCGACGAGTCCCAGGGTCTTACCCCTGTCGACGTTGAAAGAAACGTCTTCGACCGCATGTACGTTTCCGACCTGACGAAGAAAAACACCGCCTCGAACCGGAAAGTATTTTTTCAGACCGCGCACTTGTAGAAGCGTTTCACTCATCTCATGATGTCCGCGATCGGATGGTGACATGCGATATGGCGTTCCAACCCCTGTGTCAGTTCGGGGGATGCGAGTTCACAATCTTCTTCGGCGTTGGGGCAGCGATTTCGAAATCGGCAGCCGTCGGGCATGTCGATCAAGGCCGGTACCACCCCGGGGATGGTCGCAAGCGGTTGTTTTGGGACTCCGTTCAATAGGGGGATAGATTGTAATAATCCCTGGGTATAGGGATGGCGTGGGCTAGAGAACAATTGATTCGCCCCCGCTTGTTCGACAACGCAGCCGGCGTACATAACGGTTACCCGATCACATAGCTCCGCGATCACACCGAGATCGTGGGTGATAAAAAGAATCGCCATGCCCGACTCTCGCTGCATCTCTCGTAACAGATCGAGAATCTGAGCCTGGATCGTGACGTCTAACGCCGTAGTCGGCTCGTCAGCTATTAGCAGGTCCGGCTGCATGGCGAGCGCCATGGCAATCATGACGCGCTGTCGCATGCCGCCCGATAGCTGGTGAGGGTATTCTTTTAGACGCTGATCGGGTGCTGGAATCCCAACGCGTTCTAGCATCTCAAGTGCCCGTCGTCTGGCGTTGCTCGTGGCCAAATTGGGCTCATGTAACTTAACCGCTTCGATAATTTGATTACCGATGCGATGGACGGGGTTTAGCGCCGTCATTGGCTCTTGAAAGATCATCGAGATGCGGTTCCCACGTACCTCGTGAATTTCTTCTTGAGGTAGAACGACGAGGTCTTGGTTCTGAAACTCGATGGATCCCGCGGTAATTTTTCCAGCGGGCTTCGGCAAAAGATTCATGATTGAAAGGGCACTGACACTTTTGCCGCAACCGGACTCGCCGACGAGACCTAACGTTTCTCCAGCGGCCAGTTCAAAACTCACGCCATCGAGGACTTCAACATAGCCTGCATCGGTATCGAACCCTGCCCTGAGACCGCGCACTTCAAGTAAGGCAGACACTTTTCAGTCGGAAAGATAGGTAGTGTCGAGTATCGACACTGGGTTCGTAGGCGGTGCCGTATCGTCGAGAATTCGCTGACGTTCCTGTTCGTCGATCCAAAACTGGCCGCCCATCGGATTGAACAAGCCGCCCACGCGGGTACCTCTAAATTCGGGGAGTTTCATCCAACGCCAATAGGCGTCGCGTGTATACGGAACCTTAAAGGTGAAAATGACGGCGCCTGTATCATGCAACATCTGCTCGAGCCGATGGGCAAGCTGTACGCGATCCGGTTTTTCGGTGGCGGCGCGGTACTGGTCAATGAGCGTGTCCATATGCGGTACGGCGTTGTTGGTGAGGTTGTTGTTCTGCGGTTTGTTGGCGTTATCAGAGTGGTAAAACTGCCGGTAACGCGGCGACAGGCCGCCGCCCGACCAGCCCATCCATGCAATCTGGTGTTTCTTTTCCAACATCTGCTTGAAAGACACGGCGGAATCTAGCAACTGCAGTGTTAAGTCAATCCCAGCCTTTTTGGCTTCCTCCCGAAGAATGACGAGACGCGGAGTATGATGAGATTGACCGTAGGTGACGCGTAAAGACAACTTCTGCTGGTTCTTGGTGCGAATCCCTCTGTCGTCTCGACCAGTCCACCCTGCCTCATCGAGTAGCAAGTTAGCTTTAGTCAAATCGAATTTACGGGCACGTATCGACGCGTTGGAATAATCCCCATACCCTTCGTGATGCGTATTTTGTCTTCGATAGTCGCTGCGGAGCACTGTGGTGATCACTTTGTCGATATTCATGGCGTGTGCGAGCCCGTACCGTACTTTCTTATCTGCGAGGATGGGGTCGGCTTGGTTCAACCACATGCCTGATGCTGGCTGCGGGTTATCGGTGTAAAACCAGATCTTATGGATGTAGCCGTTGTCGAAATCCTTGCCCTTGAATTTGTCGTGCCAGAATTCCGGCAATACGCCGGCGAAGGTATCAAGTTCGCCTTTAAAGAAGTGTTGCAGAGCGATGTTCACGTCGCGGATCACGCGGACGCGTATTCGTTCGGGATTAAAACGATGCTTGTAGTATTTGAGGTCGTTCCCCCACCAGTCTTTTTTTCGGGTGAATTCGATGTACTTACCCTTCTCAATCCTTGAGATTTGGTAAGGACCGTTGTTGGGTTCGATCTTCCAGTTGTTCTCCCGAACCCAATCTTGGTCGAGAACATGGAAGTGCCTTGGAACGGGTCCCATGCTGTACTCGTAGAGGAGTTCGTCTTTGGGTTTTGGCGATCCCCCTTCAATTGAAATGGTGTAGTCGTCATATTTGACGACGTTAACGATCTGGGTCGTGTAATGATTGTTGTACCAAGGGGCGACAATATGCTTAGAACGCATGAAGTCGATGGCGTAGAGATAATCGTCAGCGGTAATGGGGGTCCCGTCGGACCATTTGGCCTCCGGATGCAATCGGTAATAAACCGTTTTTCCGTCTTCGTGGAAAGCCCAATGGGTCGCTAACGTTGGAATGAATTTTCTTGTGTTGGGATGAAGACTGACCAGCGGTAGAAATCCAGCGCGTGTATACCCTGCAAATGAGCCGTTGGAGTCCGGACCTACCCTGCGGATCGTGAGTGGAAATGCGAGGACGTAGGTGCGAAAAGTCCCCCCGGGCTTGGCATTGGGCGAGGCAAAAATGGGGTCTTCATTGTTCGTTTCCCAAACGAGTCCGCGGGGTAGAACGCCACTGGATGGATACGAAACAATATTGTGAACGACAGCTTTCGGCATCTCGGTCGTTGGATCGCTATTGTCATCGGTTCCACAACCGACCAGGGCCAGCATGCTGGTCAGAGCGATCAAGATGCTGGCGTTAGATTTCGTACGCAGATGCATGGCGTCGTTACTCGTAATAAGTAAATTTCTTTGGATCAAAAGCTTCGCGAACCGCTTCACCAACGTAAGTCACCATAAGAAGAATTGCCACCATAGCGCCGACCACTGACGTTACCAACCAAGGCGACTCTAACTGACTTGTCCCTTGCGAAAGTAGTTCACCCCAGCTCGGTGTAGGTGGTGGCAAACCAAAACCGAGGTAGTCGAGAGCGGTCAGAGAGGTGATACCACCAGCGATTGCGAAGGGTACGAACGTGACGATGATCGAGATCGAGTTCGGCAGGATATGACTGAAAATCACGCGAGAGTTGCTAGCCCCAAGCGCGCGCGCGGAAAGTACATACGCACGCGTCTTTTCTTTGTATGTGCTTGTGCGCATGTACCAGGTCATGGACATCCAGCCGAAGATCACCATGACAATCATCAGTGTCCAGAAGTTCGGGATGATGACCGAGGCAATGATCATGATGACGTAGAGAAAAGGCACGTTAGACCAAACTTCAATAACCCGTTGAAAAAACAGGTCAAACGCGCCGCCCCAAAAGCCCATGGCACAGCCAATGGCGATACCGAGGAGATAGTTACATGCGAGAAGGATCACGGAAAAGGCCATGGCAAGACGAAACCCGTAGACGAGTCTCGCCAGAATGTCCCGACCCGAGACGTCGGTCCCGAGGAAGTGCTTGTCCTCAAAGCTTGGTGAATACGGAGGAAATGAGTCTAGCTGGA
>JAKUTI010000161.1 GCA_022448765.1 Pseudomonadales bacterium | reverse complement strand
GGGCCATTATTTGATGCCTTCCATGGTCCGTCAGCGTTTCGACGATGACCCGAACATTAGGATCGTTCTTGCTGGCGCGAAAAATGCTGGCGCCGCCCATGCCGTCAAGCTTCTTGAAAATTACATCATCGTATTTTTGATGGAATGCCAGCAGCAAATCCTCGCGAGACGATACCAGCGAAGGGGGTTGAAAATTGGCAAAGGCTGTTGCGAAAAACTTTTCATTGCAATCTCGAAGACTACGGGGGTCATTGATGACCAACGCACCTTCAGATTGACCTCGCTCCAAGAGGTAAGTCGAATAGATATAATCCATGTCAAACGGCGGGTCTTTGCGCATCATGACGATGTTGATCTCGCCGAGGGGGAGCGCTTCCTCTTCTGCACGTTGGAACCATTGTGAGGATGCTTGAGCGGGGTCTAGCGCATAAGCAAAACCTTCTTCTAGGCGCAGATCTCGGGTGAAGGCAATGACGCGCTCGCCGTCCCACACGAGATCACCTTGTTCGAGAATACTAATCCGCCATTCGCGCTGTTGCGCGGCGCGGATCATTGCCAACGTCGAATCCTTTTTTAGATTCAACGTCTCAATGGGATCGATCACAAAGGCAATGTGGACCATGTCAACGAATCTTTTTTTGTAGGGCTAAATTACGCAGAACGCTTCTCAGCAGCAATAGAAAACGTCTCGACCGCTGGTTCGTCGCGTACACGCAGCTATCCCAGTGTTGTTACGGCGCAAGAAAGTGCAGAGAACATCGCCGTTCTGACCGAGAGGTGGGACTCATACTTGCGGAACCTCCCAACGCCATTTCTGTCTTATGGACGACAACGCGGCAGCGGCGGCAGTGGAACTTCGCAGGATGATCGGGCCGAGCCCCACTTCTTTGAAACCAGCATCACGAGCTAGTTGAAGTTCATTGGGAGACCAGTCACCTTCGGGCCCAATGGCGACGCAAGTATTCTTTAGATCGTTTGATAATTCGGTTACGTCGGTTTTCGGTATGGCGATAAGCTTTCGATCACATTCGCATTGGTTGGTTGCGGACTCAAGATCTCCGCCAATATGCAGCTCGGGCAGCCAGACTCTTCCGCATTGTTCAGCCGCGTGACGTATAACGTTTTCGAGGCGCTCGGGCCTAGGTAGCCGTGCTTGGGACCGATCCGCGTTAACCACAGTGATATGGGTCGCACCGAGTTCCGTAGCCTGTTGAACTGCCGCTTCGATACGGTGTTTGATGAGCGCGATTAACAGAACAAGGCGGGGTGCTGGAGTGGGGAGAGAACGGGATAAAGGACCCAATAGAAGCTCGGTGGATCGCGAATCCGCGATCGCCAACTGCGCCCGGTATTCTTGTCCCAACCCGTCGAAACAAAGTAATGAATTTCCGGCCTGCAGGCGCAAAACGCGCACCAAGTAGCTTGAACTATACGGGTTCAGTGAGAGGCGAGCGCCAGGGCTCAGCGGTATTTCTTTTGGATCAATGTAGAGACGCTTCAACCTAAGCCCAAATTCTGCGCTATCCGGAGACTGGCATGTGGTTTATTGAGTGTGTAGAAGTGGATACCAGGAGCGCCGCCAGAAAGAAGGCGTTCGCACAAGTTGGTGACTACTTCGATACCGAAATCGAGTAATTCTCCCGGCCGGTTAGCCAGATGCGCAAGACGGGTACGAATCCAGCGCGGAAGGTCTGCTCCACATCCATCTGAAAACTTCACCAGACCTTCGTAATTAGTAATCGGCATGATGCCGGGAACGATGGGCGTTTCGATCCCGTGCGAGCGGCAGCGGTCGATGAAGTAAAAGTAACTGTCGGCATTAAAAAAATACTGTGTGATGCACGTGTCAGCGCCGGATTCAATTTTCTCGCGTAAAAAGCGGATGTCGTCCTCCGGTGACAAGGCATCGGGGTGTGTTTCCGGATACGCGGCTACGTGGATGACAAAGGTATCGCCGAAGTGCTTACGTATTAGATTAACGAGGGACTGCGCGCGACGAATTTGGACGACTGAACCGATACCGGAAGGTGGATCTCCTCGCAGTGCGACGATGCGGGTAATTCCGAGCTGTCGATACTTTTCTATCAAAGATAGGATGCTACCTTCCGAGTCGTCACCCCAGGACAGATGCGGTGCAGTTGTGATCCCATTCTCCGTGAGCCCCGCCACGGTTTCGAAAGTGCGTGTTCGAGTGCTGCCTCCTGCTCCATAGGTCACGGAAAAATAGGCTGGATTAGTTACCTCAAGTGCCGTCGCGGTTTCAATTAGTTTGGCCTTACCGGCTGACGTGTGCGGTGGGAAAAACTCGTAACTGATCTGTGGCTGAGACACGGGGTGAATTATGCGTTGGCCAACATTTCAGCGCGGTCTGTTCTTTCCCACGTAAATTGGTCTTCGGTACGCCCAAAATGTCCGTAGGCTGCCGTGGCTTGGTAGATCGGACGCTTGAGATCGAGCATTGCGATGAGCCCGCTTGGACGAAGGTCAAAGTGCTCGCGAATTAACTGTTCGATCCGGTCATCGGATACAACCCCGGTACCAAATGTTTCCACGCTAATTGAAGTCGGCTCTGCAATGCCAATGGCGTAACTGAGTTGAATTTCGCAGCGTGCTGCGAGTTTGGCAGCGACGACGTTTTTTGCGACGTAGCGACTCGCATAAGCCGCCGAACGGTCAACCTTGGAAGGATCCTTACCAGAGAAGGCTCCTCCACCATGACGAGCCATGCCGCCATAGGTATCAACGATAATTTTGCGACCGGTTAAACCACAATCACCGCGGGGTCCCCCTATCACAAATTGGCCAGTTGGATTGATGTAAACCTGAGTATTGGGAGTCATCCAGTTGCCGGGCAGTGTGGGTTTTATGATCTCTTCCATCACTGCTTCGTGAAGGTCGTTTTGATTGACGTCTGGACTATGTTGTGTGGATAGCACGACGGCTTCGATTGCGACGGGGACGCTGTTTTCGTAGCGGAACGTGAGCTGACTTTTGGCATCTGGGCGGAGAAAGTTGAGGGAATTGCGACGCACTTCAGCCTGTTTTTCGACCAGTCGGTGTGCATATGTGATTGGAGCTGGCATAAGTACGTCTGTCTCGTTCGACGCATAACCGAACATCAAACCCTGATCACCAGCGCCCTGCTCATGATCGTCACTTTCGTCGACGCCCATCGCGATATCAGTTGATTGCATCCCGAGTGCGTTCATGACTGCGCACGACTCGAGGTCGAAGCCCGTTGAGAGATCATCGTAGCCAATCTCAGTAATGACCTTGCGAACTATTTTCTCGACGTCAATGTTTGCCGCTGAACGGGTTTCGCCGGCCACCACGACTATGCCGGTTTTGATCAAGGTTTCGCATGCGACACGCGACTCGGCGTCCTGTTCGAGCATCGCGTCCACGACCGCGTCCGATATTTGATCGGCCATCTTGTCCGGGTGGCCCTCGGAAACTGATTCGGAGGTAAAAACGCTTAAATCTGTCATGCCCACTCCTAGTTTTTTCATGATCATTGTACGTAAGCGGATTGATAGCCGCTTGCGATCTGGATCAAATTGATATGCGTTCACTTCAACTCTAGACGCCCCGCAGTATTCGACCGACAATAGCGATGCCTATCCTGCAGTGACCAAAATATGTCTTCCCGTTTTGAACGAGCGAATGCGATACGGGCACTCGCCATGGATGCGGTTGAAAAAGCGAATTCTGGTCATCCGGGAGCGCCCATGGGATTGGCCGACGTCGCAGAAGTCCTATGGCGTGATGTTCTTCGATACAACCCCGCTAATCCCAATTGGTGGAATCGAGACCGTTTTGTTCTGTCCAATGGTCACGGATCCATGTTGCTTTACGCGGTTTTGCATTTAACCGGTTACAACGTGTCGATGGACGATATCAAGGCGTTTAGACAGCTTGGGTCAATAACCGCGGGGCATCCCGAACGAGGGGAATGTCCAGGGGTAGAAACCACGACAGGGCCTTTGGGTCAGGGATTCGCAAATGCGGTAGGCATGGCGCTAGCTGAAAGCATGCTCGCGCGACAATACAATCGTGATGGTTTTGACGTGGTGGATCATCGTACTTGGGTAATTGTAGGCGACGGTTGTCTCATGGAAGGCATTTCCCATGAGGCAGCATCGTTAGCCGGGACTATGGAGTTGGGGAAGCTCGTCGCGATATATGACGATAACGGTATTTCGATCGATGGCGATACGGCGGGTTGGTTTACCGAGGATGTGCCGGCGCGCTTTGAAGCATATGGTTGGCGCGTTATTCGTAATGTCGATGGACATAACGCCGAGGCCGTGATTGATGCGTGCAAGTCGGCAACGGTCTCGGGTAGTAGTCCGACCCTGATTTGTTGTCGCACGACGATCGGCTTTGGTGCACCCGAAAAAAGTGGTTCTGCGGCAGCGCACGGTTCGCCACTTGGTGGGGATGAGGTGAGTGCTGCACGTCGCCAGCTCCAGTGGGGCCATGAACCGTTTGAAATACCGGATCATCTATACCGCGATTGGGATATGCGGGATACCGGCAATTCATTTGAAGAGACATGGAATGCTCTTTTTACTGGATACCAAAAAGAGTATCCGCTTTTAGCTGACGAATTGAGTCGTCGAATGGAGGGACGCCTCCCGGATGGCTGGTCTATTATTTTCGACGAGCTTGCTCGGGCGAATCAGGACGACGCAAAAGCGCTCGAAACTCGGAAAGCGTCGAAAATGTGTCTTGATGCGATTGGCCCAGAACTCCCCGAACTGGTGGGGGGTTCTGCGGATTTAACGGGATCGAACAATACCCAGTGGGAGGGTGCTGGTTGGCTTGCGGACGGTGGGCGGTATCTCAACTATGGGGTGCGAGAATTTGGAATGTCGGCAATAGCCAATGGAATCGCCCTGCACGGTGGGTTTATCCCGTTTACAGGGACGTTTTTGGTGTTTATGGAATATGCACGAAATGCGGTGCGACTCGCATCGTTGATGCGATTGCGCAATATATTTGTCTATACCCATGATTCCATTGGTCTGGGAGAAGACGGGCCCACTCACCAGCCGGTTGAGCAACTGAGTAATTTGCGTATGACGCCCAATTTGTCGGTCTGGCGGCCGTGTGACACCGTGGAGACGTGCGTCGCTTGGAAGCAGGCTTTCGCGAAGACGGATGGACCCACCGCATTGGTTTTAACTCGACAAAAAACCAGCGCTCAAGTTCGCGACGACGCGACAGTCAACGCCATTGGTTGTGGGGGTTACATATTGCACCATGAGTCAAAGTCTCTGGATGTAATTCTCATCGCGACGGGCTCCGAGGTCGGCATTGCGGTGGAAGCGGCCGGCGTGCTTGAAGGAGGTGGTCTCGGTTGTCGAGTTGTTTCTATGCCGAGTGTCGATCACTTTTTGGAGCAGTCTGCTACCTATCAAGCTCAAGTTCTACCGCCGGAGCACAGGGCACGCGTGGCGATCGAAGCCGCCCATCCCGGCTACTGGTATCGGTTCGTCGGTTTCGATGGTCGGGTCGTGGGTGTGGACCGCTTCGGAGTTTCAGCGCCTGGCAACGTTGCAATGGACTCTCTCGGCATTACCGCCGGCGCGGTTGTGGAGGCGGCACGAGAGACGATTAGCTAGTGAGATATAAACGCCTTGGCGATTTGTCCCTTGCTGATAAACGAGTCCTGATTCGAGAAGACTTTAATGTGCCGATTAAAGATGGATCCGTGACCAGTAACGCGCGTATCCGAGCTGCGTTACCAACGATTCAGCATTGTATTCGGGAACGGGCGGCGGTCGTTATCATGTCACACCTGGGTCGGCCCGAGAGGGAATCTTTCGATCCCAAGTTGAGTTTGCGGCCAGTCGCGGCTGAATTGAGCGCTATGTTGGGTATGGAGGTAGACCTGATTTCGGATTGGCGAACGCATCTCGATACGGAACCCGGCAAGGTCGCTATGATCGAAAATGTTCGATTTGAAAAGGGTGAAGCCGCAAACGACGCTGAACTAGGGGAGGCATACGCGCGCCTGTGCGACATCTTTGTTATGGACGCTTTCGCGACCGCGCACCGAGCTCAAGCTTCGACTCACGCGGTGGCCGAATTTTCTAAAGAGGCGTGTGCGGGACCTCTCTTATCGTCCGAGATCGATGCGCTTTCACGTGCGCTAGAAAATCCACAACGACCTTTGGTCGCTATTGTCGGTGGTTCGAAAGTGTCGACAAAATTGAATACGTTGCGCAGTCTCGCTGATATCGCGGATACGATCGTTTTAGGAGGGGGGATTGCCAACACGTTTTTATTGGCAGCGGGAAAATCGATCGGG
>JAKUTI010000160.1 GCA_022448765.1 Pseudomonadales bacterium | reverse complement strand
CAGTGCGCCGCCAGGGCCTAGACGACCTTTTTCTACAAAAGGACCCCCTTCGCCTTTCTCGCAAAACCCGTAGTCCTCAAGCGTGACAAGGACCGTGTAGGTATAGCAATCGTAAAGTTGACACTGCGTCACTTCATCGAGACTAGCGTTCGCCATCGCAAGCGCTTTAGCAGCGGTTCGCGAACCCGGTCCACGTGTCGCCGAATCGGGTACGCTCTGGCCAGTGTCGTGGCGGTGACCCTGCGCAAATCCACGGATGTAAACTGGCGGCTGTTGCCCATCGCGCGCCTGTTCTCCGGACGTGACAATCACGCAAATCGCGCCGTTCGAAACAAGGCAACAGTCGAGAACATGGAAGGGCTCAACCACCCATGGCGAATCATGGTAATCGTCGAGCGTTATCGGTTCTCGCTTGGTCGCTCGCTCATTCATCCCGGCCCATGCACGCTGCGACACGGCGATCTGGCCCAGCTGATCACGAGTGGTCCCAAAGAGATCCATGTGGCGCTGCGCGGCCATAGCAAAACTGGGAATGGCGCCGTTAAAGCCGTAAAGACCATTGAGGGAACTCAACGCGTCACCACCAAAACGACGACCACCAGAATACGAAGCACCCGTGCGTTGGCCGTCAACCAACGGCGCGTCCGCGAAAACACACGCGACATTTGTCGCGAGACCGTTCGCCACTGCCATCGCCGCGTACTGAAGCATCTGCCCAGCGCTGGAACCGTAGCCCTGCATGAACGTTAGCAGGTTCAAATCCTGAAGCCCGAGCGCAATATGCAGGTGCAGACCGAGTCCCTGTGTAATACCCGTGTTGATCAGCAATCCGTCGAGTTCAGACTTTTCGATCCCTGCGTCGTCGATGGCAAGATACACAGCCTCGGTTGCCAAATCCGTAGCAGATCGATACACCCGCCCCATTTCCGTCATGCCAAGACCAGAAACTGCGGTCGCGCTATTCATGGGATGATTCATGTTAGACCCTCGTCATTGAAACCACGTGTATTCCGGGCGTCCCGTGATCATTCATTCCCCTTCCTCTGCCCCCGTATCGCTATCTTGCTGGAACAACGCTTCAAGCTTGGCTTTCGCGGCCGCATCCGGATCTATTGTCTCGGCCGGAGGGTCGTCATCGTCAGAAGTCTCTTCGCCGCCAAAAAGATCGCTCAATTCCCTACGCGCACTCGCGTCCTTAACGCCGATCAGCGAATCGTATGTCCCTGAAGCTGGCCGAAAAAAATCACAAAAGTTTGCATTTTCTTTATTTACGGGCGGATCGGCTCGATCGTCCGCGCACGTAATAGTTTCACGCGGTCGATACTGACGGCAAAGGCGACAACAGTGCAGGCTTTCAAAGCACTCGGGGCAGTTATTGTGCCGCGTAATCGGTCGCGGCAACGCGTCAAGGGACGTACCGCAATTCCAACATTCCAGCTCCGCCATGGTCGACTCTATATAGAATGAATTAGCGTCCTGAAAATTCGGGTTTACGCTTCTCTACAAATGCCTTCACTCCCTCCTGAAAATCTTCTGAATTAAAGAGACCGTTTAGGTGGACCATGAGGTGATCAACGGCCGTATCGTAACTTTCTTCCAGCCCCATTCGCATCATCCGTTTGGTCGTTTGCACCGCCATCGGTGCGTTGTCCGCAATTTCGTTAGCCCATTGCATGGCGGTATCCATAAGCTCGTCGTTGGGAACGACCGCATTAAAGAGCCCGAGATCAAGAGCTTCTTGGGCATCGACCGTGCGAGCCCGATAGTAAAGCTCTGCTGCCTTCGCCCACCCGATTAAGCGCGGCAATAACCAAGTCCCTCCACTTTCGGGTACAACGTTACGTTTTGCTGTCACGGCGGCCATTTTGGCGGACTCGCTCGCAATCCTTATATCGGCAAGCAAGGTAATGTCCATACCGTACCCTGCTGCCGCACCGTTGACAGCACAGACTACAGGTGTGTCTATATTCCACATGACGTTAATGGGCGCGTCACGCAGGTCAAACAACTGCCGCGGACGATTCTGACCCTTCGTGGTGGTTTCACCGCTGCCAATCCCGCCTTCGCCCACGGCGATAAGATCCAGTCCCGAACAAAATCCTCGCCCGGCGCCCGTCAGCACGATGCAGCGTGTGTCAGGGTCCTTGTTCGCTTCAACCATCTTGCTGGAAAGTTCACCCAGCATGTCGCGACTTATCGCGTTGAGACGCTCCGGTCGATTCAACGTCAAAACTGCAACCCGGTCGCGTTGCTCTACCAAGAGCTCGTCGGTATTCGAGGCACTAACCGTCATCGGTTTCTTCCCATCACTCAACAAGACACGGGAGGCTAGCCCCTGTCTCGAGCGAAGTCTATGGCAAGGCTAATGGGACGTTCGGGTTTTCCGAGACATCTCGCGAAACGTATTGTCCACGCGTCTTATGTTTATTCGTTTGTCCAACAAGCCTAAGGGCGAAAGTCCCGGCTATCGAATCGGGTGGTGAAACGTTGATCTCGCTCGTTTTCAGCCAGATAACCGATGCGATCGAAACGTCGGATGCTAGGCGTTCGTGCTCTTCTACCCCCAGATATTTATTCGCTTTAGGCCAATTTATTCACGGCAAGAAGGATCTTTCTCTTTCGCCCTTTGGAAACCGACAACGAACAAAAAAACGCCCGCGTTAAATCCGTAACCCCTTGTTGTAGTGGGAACTTAAGGTTCCTATCGAGGAAAAATTGACGATCCCAAAGAACAATTAAGAATAACTGATAGCCTTGTTGAGTCCATAATGGCATAGCTTGGCGTCACGATCGTGTCGAATCTCGTTGCAACGCCAGAACTGACGTTATATACAGTTGTTCGGGATTTAGCAGTACCCAAGCGATTTCCAGAAATTAATCGTACGAGGGTTACTATGTCTTCTGACCGAATCTTAATGATCTTGATGACTTTGGTCGCCGTTCTTGCCGTGATTCCAGGAGTACCGATGGTCGCCTTAGCGCCGCTAGCGCTGGTCGCCCTTGGTCTCATCAGCGGGTTTATGAATCCCGAAGATGATCTCCTGACAAGATTGGCGTATATCGTTGTTGCCGTTGCCCTGCCGACCGTCGCGGATAGCTTAGACGCTATTCCGGTGGTGGGTGGCTTCGTAAACAGCATTCTTGACAACATCGCAGTCGGTGTAGCCGGCATCGTTGTTGCAAACATGTTGCTACAGATCTATGCAAGGCTGATGCCTGCCGACGACTCCGGCTCCAGTGCTGGTAGCGGAGGCGGATACAGCAGCGAATAGTATCTGTCGAAGTTCGACAGCGACTGAAATGGCCCCGACTTAGGGGCCATTTTTTTGCCTATCAAGATCTTCTTTCGGCCACGCGTGTATCGAAAAAGCCGCCACAAGCTTTCTTTGCCCCACCAGATCGGAACAATTCCGTCAAGTTTACATATCGGCCAAGGTCGTTATATACAGTCGCCCCGGTAAAGCAATAATCCATTTAAATACGAACGAGAGGTCGTTATATGTTGCAGAAAGTTTTGACATGGGGCTCGTTGGCGATTGCTGTAATCGCGGCGTTCACTGATGCAATTCCGATGGTACCGTTGATTCTGGTGGTATTAGGTCTGATAGGTGGATTCATGAATCCACTCGAAGATGTCGGAACTCGCGTCGCATACTACGTGCTGGCGGTAGCGCTACCAACGATTGCCAACAGTCTAGATGCAATTCCAGGGATCGGAGGCTATCTGAACAGTATTCTCGACAACGTGGCGATCACCATAGCTGGTATCGCACTCGCGAACTTCCTCCTCGCGTTGTACAACAACGCCATGGCGGCAGGAAGCGACGATTGATTCACGTAGTCAATTGATAGCGGGGCTGGCCTCACGGCAAGCCTCTTAAAAATGGCCCCCTTTGGGGCCATTTTTTTGGAGGAGGTATGGAGCTTAATTCGCATTCTTGAGCATATTCTCCACTTGCAAGAACGGGATGGCTCCTCCTGTAAATTGCGGCAATTTACCGTCCCATTTCTCGGCCATCCGCAGTTGGATGAGCTCCGGATTTGACTTCAAGGCCGCGGCCTCTCGACGGATAGCTTCGGCCCTTGCAACTGACTCAACCTCGGTCTTGTAAGCTTCAGCATCGGCGGCCAACGTCCTCTCCGCAGCCGCGGCCTCCGCTTGAGTGACACGCTTGAGTTTTTCGTTTTCGGCCTTCAACGCGTCCTGCTCAGCCCGCACCTTCTCCTCGATGGATCGATTGAAATCGGCGGAGAACTCGAATTCCTCAATGGCAAGATTAGCGATCGAAAGCGCACCATTTAATTCTTTTTCCGTTAGCGTCTCCGTTAGAAAACTCTCGATCTGAGTCTGCATCGAAATCGTTACTTCCGCCCGTCGTGTCACTAACTCTTCAGCGGTGAACTGCGCCGTAATCGCTTTAACGGATTCCGCGATGGCAGGGGTCAAGATCGCCGACTTCACGATGGCACGGTTACCCACTTGCTGGAATGTCTTAGGGACCAACGCAGCGTTCATCGAATACTGCAACACGATGGTCGTGTCGACCTGTTGTAAGTCCTTTGACGCCGCGCTCCCTGGTACCCGCGCGGGTTGCAAGCGAATGTCAATCTCCTCCACGATATCGACGAACGGGATCTTCAAATGAAATCCTTCAGCTAGTGGCGTCGGGCTAACAGCACCTAAGCGCTTAACCACGCCTACATGACCGGGATTTACCACCACGAATCCGGCGTAAAACATCAACAACCCAATCAAGACTACAATTCCGAAAAGAATCGATTTAACAGGCATCGGTTGGTCCTTCTAACATTCAGCCGTCAGCATAGGCGTTGGGTCGGCTGGATACAACGATCCCGGCCGGAACCCCATGACAAATGAACCTCTGGGACAAATCCTCGCGCTCTGAGATCGCTTACAGTATCCCGGTCAGGGTATAGCCGTCCCGTAAGTCAACAATGGACAGGGCTTCGCCATCAGCTTTCAGAGGTTCAAACCGAACGTAACGGGCGACACCTCTAATCATCTCGATCACCTGTGGCTCGGTGAGATCACTGTCGAGTACATCGAGACGGATACCTTCCACACGACCCCGGTTCGATATGGAGTACCGAAACCTTACCAACAACGAGGCATCAGTGACGCGAGAGCGACTCGACACGGCCGGCACTTTCGTCGGCGTCATATAGAGCCTCTTGCAAAGGTTTCTTGCCGTCACTTGCTCTCGCGTCCAAGCTCTTGGGATACAAGTCCCTTCCTTGCATCGCAAACACCGAGTCAAATATTCAGCGCGAAGTTTGCGGACGTTCTTGAGCATCTCGGGTTTGAGTTCAGCGTACTCGCATCCAACAATATCCGCATGCGCAATCGGCCAGCTGCCACACTGCGCGACAGCGCTTACCCTCACCTCTTCGACAGCATCTGTAAGCGCAACGAAAGGATCGTTTGCTGCGCCGATCTCAAGCGCGCTACTGATGGCACAGACAAGGAAACACCAGGTTCTTCGGCGACATCGTGACGCAACCTGAAAATCAGGTGTAGACGCGCCGCCTAACCCAGCAGAAATGTTATTCATTTCGATCAATGAGGCCCCGTCTGGTTAAACGGGTCATTCCACAACGCTGTCCAGACGAACTCATCATTGACGTAATAAACGGCGTCGTCGTGTAGCACTGAACGGACCCGTGATCCGCCCCATCGCCCGTTGGGGTGGTCCACCGCGGACAAATGACCCATTGCATTAAGCGACGACGATGCCGGATCATCCTTGTCCCTGATTTCAAAAAGCCGCAACTGTTGTTCTCGGCGATACCCGAGGCCATCACCCCAATACGTTAACGTTAATGGAATCGTGAACCGGTCCACACCTGCAAAGTCGCTTAGATACGTAAACGCGTGGCGATCGTATCGAGCCTGGGAGTAGCTCCAATTAGCGTCCTCTCCCAGCGAAATTGAGCCAAGCGAAAAGGTGCGTCGATGGCGGCAACATTAAACAGCTCCAACTTGACGAAACCCTCTTGGTCCGCCCCGAGCCCGAGGAGTAAATCGTCGCCGACGGGATGCAAGAAATCCGAAAACCCAGGGACTTCCAATTCGCCAGCAACTTGCGGATCGAGAGCATCGCTCAGATCCAAAACGTACAATGGATCGATACGCTCAAACGTCACTAGATACACTTTGGTACCCAAGAACCGTACGCCGTACAAATCTTCATCGGGTTTACCGATGGACTCGGAGTGGCTGGCATTTGGAAGGGTTGCCACGGTCTCTAGTTCAAGCGCGGTTGGCGACTTTCGTAACACAAAGAGCTGGTGATCCCATCGATCTCCTTCGACGCCGGTCCA
>JAKUTI010000016.1 GCA_022448765.1 Pseudomonadales bacterium | reverse complement strand
ACCGAGGGGTTTCGGATTCCCCTACTACCTCCAGACGAAAACGGTAAAAATGTAAAGAGATTGGCTGCTGGGTAGAAAAACGTCTCATTGGCGTCGGTCTTGTTGGTGTCAATCCCTCGAGTGATGGCGACACAACGCTGGATTGTCGCGGGGACAGAGGTAGCGATGGCCCGGGCAACCATTGGTGCGCCCGAAATCGAGTACCGAATCTAATGCCGCCTGACGAAAAACCCATCGAGCTGTTTGATCGCTACTCGCGCTTGTGGCGGGGCCGTTTCGAAAAGTAGGCACTGGTTCGTTCGAAGACTTCTGAAGGCACGCCAAGCGCCTCTTTCAACGCCACATCTCTATCCCACGCGTTTTCAATCGCGACAATGGACCTGGCTTGACGCCAACCGATGTGGTTAAGGTGGAAAAGTGGCGAAACTAACGGGAAGAACTGTAACGGCCAGTCAGTCCCGTAATGCATCCGATCCGTTAGTTCTTCGCTTTGTAGCGCACGTACCAACGTGTTGCGCCGGTTCACTTGGGTCAAACTTGAAATGCCAACGGCCAGGGACGGGAACTTTTCGATCATCGCGGTCAGCCGTTCAAAATTCGATATCCCTTCGCTAACACCGGTACTACCAATATGAGCCGCCATCACGCGCACGCCGAGCGAAAGTGGGAGGACTAGCCGCTCCGGATCACCAAACTCGTCCCGTGCGTGCGCAAAGGACCTTTCCTGGCCAGTATGGGTCAACAACGGTAGATCGAGTTCAACCAACTTCTGGTAAAACGGGATGATCGATGTATCCGCTGGATCAATGAGCATGATGTTGGGAATCCATTTCACCAACAGCGCACCACCAGCTGCCACCTGCTCCAGTCTCTCCAACGCATCAGTACGATATGGGTTGACGCTCGCGCCGAACGCAAGGTTGCTGAACCGTGGCAACTCGCGCATGAGAAATGAGTTGGGGACGTATAGTTGAGTCTGCTCGGTATCAAGTTCCCCATTCGGGTTGATGACACCATCCATGGCGAGGACCACTACGCGGGCGACCCGCCGTGATCCACTAACTTGTCGGGAAATGTTACGCAAGACAACGACGTCGCCCTGAGACTCGATTTCCTCCATCGAAACACCCAATGCATACAGATACACCGGAAATTTGTAGCTCGAACGCATGGCATCGTTGATGAACGCTCCGCTACCGTGAAGACCAAGCCCGGCAGTATGAACATGCATGTCCAAATAATCGGTCCGACGGACATTAACGATTCCCGATGATGTCGGCGTTAGGATCCAAACCAACACTGCCGCTGCAAGCGTCCCGCCCAGCCAGGCCGGCAACCGTTTCAAGGTGACGTGCCCCCGACATAAGTCCCGCGACTTCTACGTTCGTTCATAACCAGCATCCTCGACCTATCCAGCGCTTAGATCTCGCGATATCTTACAGAACCCACTAAACCCAGTAGAGCAGATATTGGAACTGTCCAGGAGAATCGATTCACGATCCTCAGCGTCCATCGTCTAACTCTCCATCGCGAGCAGAGAAGGCACAGTAGACAATGAAACAACACGTATTGGTAACAGGGTCCGAGGGCGGTGTTGGGAAAGCGGTTTGTCGACGGCTCACCGACGACGGCCATACCGTGCATCGGTTTGATCGCGTCCTGCAGTCCAACGTCGAAAACGCCATCGTAGGGGATATCACGAACCGCGACCAAGTGCTTGAAGCGACCAGTGGCATGGATGCAATTATCCATCTTGCAGCAACGCCGGATGAGGCAGATTTTCTCGACGAACTGATCGAGCCCAACGTGCGGGGGCTATACAACGTCTGCGATGCGGCTAAGGAAAATGCAGTATCGCGACTGGTTCTGACCAGCTCGGTGCAAGTCGTCTCGGGCCAGCGCTGGGACTCCGTGGTGAGAATCGAGGACGGACCCAAAGTGGTTAACCACTATGCCCTCACCAAGCTCTGGGCAGAACAGATCGGAGAAATGTATGCGCGGGTGTACGGTTTGTCGGTTATTGCCGCACGCCTTGGCTGGCTACCTCGAGACCCCGACCATGCAAAAGAACTTCAAGCAAGTCCGATCGGGACCGACGTGTACCTGAGCCACGATGATGCGGGCCGTTTTTTTAGTGCCTGCGTGAACGCCTCGCTGCCGGAAAGCGCCTTCGAAATCCTGTTCGCCACCAGTCAACCGCTAGGTCACGTTCGCGTCGATCCAGAGCCCGCCCTTCGCGTGGTCGGCTATCGCGCCCAAGATACTTGGCCCGAAGGGTACGCGTTCGAGTGACGACCTCTCACTGTCTCTCTCTAATGACAAGACTGCCGTCATGGGCTATTTCCCGCGGAAACGGCGATCAACAGCTGACCCGCCAGTCCCGCGCTTCGATGAACGCTGAATTCACCGACCTCGGGCGCCGTCACAATTTCGACGAATGCCTCCTTCGAGGGATACTCCATAATGGCAACCATGTCCCATAATTCATCGACCTCGCCAAGCATTAGATGTTCGGCACGCCCACTAAAGACCAAACGACCGCCTTTGGAGATAACGAATGGAGCCATCTTCTCTCCATACAAGCTGTAGGCTTCCGCCCCACTCAACGCCGAGGTTCGACCATCGGCATACTCGGCATGTTCCTTAAACTTGAGCAAATTAAGCATGGAGACCGGTCCGTCAAAATCACTGCTAAGTAAGTTTTGCAACTGCCGTTGGGTCGGCGTAACCGAGTTCGAAACGTTCATTGTCAACATATCCTCTATCGCTTATTTCGTCGTCGTGTCAGGGGCGACGCGTGGTCGCAATCGTCTCCCAAAAAACCGCAACCGGCAGATTACGGTTTCCTAGAGTTCGTCGGGCCGGTGGATTCTTAGGAAATCTTGAGACAAAAGCGGTTCCGGCGTACCGATGATGTAGACCACCCGATCCTTAACCTCGCCTTCTGCGTGTAAGGTTCGTTTCGGAATAGTCACTTTGTCGCCCGGCCCCACCTGCTGGGTCTCACCTGACTCACCGTCAAAGAAGGACGTTTCGCCCTCCACCACGTATGCAAAGACGTCCTCACTATGCCAATGGATTTCAACCCCAGGATAAGCCGGCGAAACGAACGTGGTCGGCCAAGTCCCATTAGCTCGAATGTCAATCAGCACGTCGTCTTTCGACGTGAAAAACGACTTCTCTACAAGAATGCCCATTCGTCACCTCCGTCGGTTTCGACCATACGTTTCGCTCGAATACGATCACCTTACCTGCCTGATTACAACCGGTATACGCTGCCAGTCTGCGCGTAACCCGGACACAGCCTAGCCAGAAAAATGATCATTGACTGTCATGCTTCGGATTGGGACAGTGTTCGGCACCAGTCAACGAACGCGACGGGAGCTAACGTACTGTGAGTTACGCCGAACATCGAACCATTATCGACGTCGACAGCCACGTCATTGAGCTGGACGATTTTCTCTCGAACGTGGCCCATCCCAATGACGCGCCGCTCATCCCCGACATAACCGAGCAAACCGAACTTCCCTACGTGAAAGCTTGGGCCGATCGCGGTCGCTCGCTCCTCGAAAAACGGCAGAACCATCCCGAGACCATGGCGAAGTTCGAGGCCTCGCTAACAGACGCGCGTAAGGGCGGATTCACCCGACTCGGGGCTTTCGATCCTCAGGAACGCTCCCACGCCCTCGACCTTCTTGGGTTTAAGTTGCAATGGGTGTTACCAACCTTTTCGTTTCATCAAATCGCACACGTCGATAACCTTGATCAATTGGAAGCCGGCGCACGAACCCTCAATCGCGCGATGGGAACGTTTTGCATGCACGACGATCGGTTGCATGCGATCGGCTACGTTCCTCTGACACTCGGACCCGAGATTGCCTTGGACTTAATGCGTCAAGGATTCAAGGACGGGTGTTACACCTACATGGTCGATACCAACGAACCAGACCCCAAGAAAAGATCCTTTACACATGTCGATTTTGATCCCGTCTGGGCCGAATTTGCGAACCACCGTGCCCCCTTCGTAACCCACGTCGCTGTTAACGGTCACTACGATCGGATACCACGTAGTTTTCGCCGCAACGGTCGCGGAACACTAGAACTGGGTGGTGATGCACCCGTCGGTGAAATTGGAATGGTTACCATCAAAAACAGTGTGGAGATATTTCTGTCGGCCATGATCTTTGACGAAGTTTTCGAGCGCCACCCCGACTTACGGGGAATATCGATGGAACATGCCGCTTTTTGGATACCATCCTGGCTGCAGGCACTCGACTTTGCCGCTGCCAACTACAAGCACCAGCGGACGTTCGCACGATCGCCGTCCGAAACCGTTAAACAGCACTTGCGATTTTCGCCGTTTGCCGGCGAACCGGTCGGGTGGATCATCGATAACGTCGGCCCCGAGCTGCTCGTGTTCGCGTCCGATTACACCCACCCGGAGGGCACGTCGGACCCGATCGGAAAATTCGAAGCCAGCATGCTTGATTGCGATCAGGACACCATGAACGCGTTTTATCACGGCAACATGGAGGCGCTGATGGGCGTCTCTGTCTCACGCTGACGCCCCCGCGCCGCAGTCGGCAACGGTTTTTATTCCTCCCGTATTCGACCTAGGAAAAGACCAACGATCTCAGGTCCATGCGTTTCCTGCAGGAAATGGCCAGCATCCAACCCATCAAAGGTTGCTTGAGAGTATTGACTCGCCCATTTGCGACCCCAATTTGCATTAAACACTTCGTCGCGAAGACCCCAGATGAAGTGGATCGGACGATCCCACGATCGCAGTGCCTCAAAATTTTTTACCTGAACCTCGGCATTCCCCCCTTCCGGATTGTCGAAGGGTAACGACAACGGGAAACGCCTTGGCCCGGCCTTGGAGGCCCTATCTGGAAACGGGGCTTCATAGACGTCAAAGGCTTCTTCGGGACTTATTGGTGTCGAGCCATTGGGGTAGTTGGCGAGAAAGTTCTGTAAAACGAAACCACAACCCTGGACCTCATCCATCGGGCCGCCCGGATGCCAAGAGCGGTTCCAGCGTTTCAATGCGTCTGTATATACGTGCCACGGGCCATGCAACCATGTGTTCATGATCGTTAAACGGACGAAACGATCCGGCATGTCGACGACTTGCCGTAGCCCCACTGGTCCTCCGCAGTCTTGGCAGAAAAGCGTGATGTTCTCCAACGACAACGATTCAATGAGATGGTTCAGCGCTTGGCTGTGCCGTTCAATCGAATACCAAGCATCGTCCAACACCTTATCACTCTTACCGAATCCGATATGGTCCGGCGCGATGCATCGATAACCTGCACCCACGAGACCTGGAATCATCCGTCGGTAAAGATAAGAAGAAGTGGGCATCCCGTGAAGTAACAACATCACGTGACCATCGACCGGACCCTCATCGACGTAATGCATACGAATACCCTGCCAGTTCACGTAGTGCGGTTCGTATGGATATTGATTCCAACAGGCAAAGCGTTCGTCGGGCGTTCTGTATGTTGCAACCACGTGTTAATGCGTCCTTCGTTGACGCATCAAATGTACACGGTTAACAATCACAAGGCCTATCGGATTCCATCCCTTGACCCCTTGCGACCGCACCTGGAGGACGAATACTCTAGCGACCAACCTGTTGGAACGAAGCTGTCATGGCACACAAAACTATCGTATCGATTCTCCTAGCCCTTGCGTACGCACACACGGCCTTTGGCGCGCACCACGAGGCCTTAATTAAAGACGCGCTCTCAGCCGCACCGCCGACGTTGGTTGATTCAGTATCGGTTGTTGATTGGGATGGCAACGTCCTGCGTCAAGGCACGAGTGAATATACATGCATGCCGACACCTCCCAATGTCGCGGGAACTCAACCGATGTGCCTTGATGGTCCATGGAAAACCTGGGCCGATGCTTGGAGCAACAAGAAGCCGCTAGATATCAAACGTCTCGGAATCTCGTACATGCTCGTCGGCGATGAAGGCGCGAGCAATGTCGATCCTTACGCGACCGGCCCCACCGACGACAACGAGTGGATCGACGAAGGACCACATCTCATGATCGTTGTCCCTGATGCATCGCTTCTGGAAGGGATTCCAACGGATCCCTCGCAAGGCGGCCCCTACGTCATGTGGAAAGGCTCGCCCTACCAGCACATCATGGTGCCTGTCGGACCCAGGTAGTAGTGACGCGTTAACCGAAGACTTTGCCCGCTTGCCTCTTATTGGAAGTGGCGCGGGCAAAGGTTGGTGGCATTGCAGACCAGAACGCAAAGATTAAGCCGGCCGGTCGCCGGCAATGGTCACCCGTTCCATCAGGCGTTCTTGGTCGCCAAAGTCTGGAACACCGTAGTGCTGAACCGAACGGTTATCCCAAAACGCGACTGATCGAGTTTGCCAGCGGAATCGGCATTGGTATTGCGGTTTTGCAACCAACGCATAGAGCGACGACAGGAGTTCTTTCGACTCTTCAGGATCCATCCCATCGACCCGGTCGGTAAAACCGCCGTTCACGAACAACGATTTCCGCCCAGAAACCGGATGCGTACGAACAATCGGATGTCGAACCTCCGGGTACGCTCTACGCCACGCGTCGATCTGCTCTTCACTCGTACCCATCGCCCGCATACGACGTCGGTGGGCGATGTGATCATGCACGGCATAGAGTCCATCGAGTTTTTCCTTCATGGCGTCCGACAAATCCTCGTACACACGTTCCATGTCACCAAAAACCGTGTCACCACCGTAGTCAGGCACGGAACGACCGTACAAGACCGACCCCAAGGGCGTCGCTTCACGCCAGGTCTCATCCGAATGCCAACCAGCTGCCGCGCCGTTGTATATAAGCATGATGTTCTTGAAGTCGGCTTTACCCCGGGACCACGGATGCACATCCAACACATCACCAAAATAACTGGAAAAAGCGACGTGTTGTTCGCTGGTCATATGCTGGTCGCGGAAGAAGAGCACCTTATTTTCAACAAGTTCGTGTGCCAACCAATCGACAGTGGATGCGTCGAGAGACGAACCAATATCGATATTCAATATCTCGGCACCAAGCGTGCCCGTGACCTTTTCTACAGTCGGCTTCACACCCATACCCTATCTCCCATCTTCCATACTGACGATTTGCAACACTCAGTTCTCGTTACCGAAACGCTGACACAATTTCCGTTTCGAGCCGTTGAAGCATCTCGACATCTCCCGACGGAATACCACCAAACATGATTTCGGCGATACCTGCTTCCTGGAACCCACCAATCCTATCCACGATGTATTGGCGCGAACCAGCGACCGTACCAGGCCCCAGCCCTTTTACCACGCGATCAATCATTTCCTGATCTTCAGTCAGATAACATGGCATCAACAACGTCCGGCGGATCTCGCCCGGGTCTCTGCCAACATCCTCACAATGTTGCTCGAGTATCTGCGCTTTGTGTTGATAGTACTCAAGCGCCATACCACCACCGGCCCAGCCGTCAAGGTTCATGACGTCCCCAAATCTCGCCAACGTTCTTAGGGTGCGTTTGGGTCCGGTTCCCCCGACCATAATCGGAATGGGTTTGTCGTATGACCCCGGCGACAGTCGAGCCTTATCAATCTGGTAGTACGTGCCATTGAAATCGACCGGATCCTTGGCGTGAACCAACAGGCGAATGATTTCACATGCTTCTTCAAAGCGATCCTGCCGCTCTTTCATCGACGGGAACGTCCAGCCGTACGCTTCGTGTTCGCGCTTATACCAACCTGCCCCGATCGCGAGCGTGAACCGTCCTTCGCTCATGGTATCGATGGTACCCGCGATCTTGGCCGTCAAACCGGGATTCCTATAGGTGTTCCCTAGAACGAGATTCCCTAACCGAAGTTTCTTGGTCAAGCCGCCGGCAAACGCGATGGCCGACAGTCCCTCGAACGCCGTGAGAGCTTCTTGATCGTGGTTGGCTCCCGGCGGAATGAAGTGATCGGCAAACCAGACGCTGTCCCAATCGCCCGCCTCCATCGCCTCTACCGAAGCCTTAACGGCATCCCAATTCGTTCGATAGACATTCACTTGAACCCCAAAGTCCATACCGTTCCCCTTCTCTCACTTAAGTTGTCGTTCAGAGCGATCGATAATAACGAACCACACTGTGTTGACCAACGTAGCCCTTCCGACGGATTCAGAAGGCTAGGTCAACACCGTTCGGTCCACTGGCATAATGCGGGCTGGCGCACCACTTCAACACCACGCGGCACAACTCGGACTTGGGAGGGATTGGTATTCCAAAGGCAGCGATCAATGGCATCACGCTAAACTACGAAGTCCTCGGCGAAGGGGGTCCGTGGATCGTTCTCACGCCGGGTGGCCGTGGCGATCTCGAAGGCGTTCGTTATCTGGGTAACCGACTCGCCAGAGAAGGCTACCGTATCCTTCTACACGACCGTCGGAATTGCGGTGCGTCGGACGTCTTAATTGAAGGCGAGATATCTGAGCAAGAAATCTGGGCCGACGACGTCTGCGCCCTGCTGGAACAATTAGAAGCGACCCCCGTCATTGCCGGCGGTGGTTCCGCCGGTTGCCGACTCTCGCTGCTGTTAGCGCTGCGGCATCCAGCAGCAGTACGCGCACTCTTGTTGTGGTGGGTGACAGGCGGCGACGCAGCCGCCACCCAACTCGCCCACGCCTACTACGGACAATTCATCGAGGCGGCAGAAAAAGGCGGAATGAACGCCGTTTGTCAGACTGATTATTTCGCGGCGCGGATTGAATCGAATCCGCGTAATCAAGAGTATCTAATGAATCTCGATACCAACGATTTCATTAACACCATGTCATCGTGGCGGGACTTCTTCATCCGAGGCGCCCGGCTCCCCGTGATTGGCGCGTCGGAGAAGGACCTCGAGTCCATCGACGTGCCGACATGCATTGTTCCGGGGAACGACCCGGTGCACCCCCAAAGTCGGGGTGAGCATTTGCATCGCTTATTATCCCAGAGTGAAATTCGCTACATCCGCACGGACCGAGAACTAGCCGAGTTAGCCGACCGTAATCCTATCGACGTCATGCGCGAAACGGGCCAAAGGCTGGGAAATATCTTTACAAAATTTCTCGCGGATAATCCGAAAACTAAAATTTATAATATTTAAATATCAATATCTTACGTTATTATATTAACTTATTAGATTATACACCGACGGAACCGGCGCTTTCTTGACCTCCCACCCCGCCGAAAGAAAGCGCTGTCTGAAGAGTTTGAGACCGCTATCTGACGGCATCGCTTCCGTCTATTTTTCCACCGTCGTTTAGAGTAATTTCTTGTTGGGGGGTATAGGGCTCTGTGGAATCTGAGTTCGCTTTTTTACTCGATCGGATACGAGACGTCGTCTCGGCAATTGATACGCCGATCTGTTGACGGTTAGCAGACCACGTCTCGCCAGTTAACGAAATCACCGTGGCGACGGTAAGGAATCTCTAGCTCGGCTGGACGGAGAAGATGGACATGCAACATAGACAACTAGCAACTTTATTCATAGCGACAATCTTCACCGTGACGAACGCGACGGCAGAAATAACGTTTGAACAAGTGGCCCCTTATGTCGCGACAGCGGCCTACGAGGACCCACAGCTTTCCGCCAACGGTGAACTGATCGCGGTGCAACGCAATCGATCAGGCAACGAAACCGTGGACATCATCAAGCTCGAAGGCGGCGACGTTTTAGATTCTTTTCAATTCAAGCAACAAATAGACGTCGGCTTGCATCGATGGATCGATTCGGAAAATTTGATGCTGCGATCGTGGCGCGGTGATCCCCACTGGGGTGTCCCATCCCGAGGTCGTCCTGAGCGATTTAACTTCAAACAAAGAAAGGTCGAAAAACTCTTTTCTGGGTATGAGTACACCGAAAAAATGCAGGACTACTCGCTCCGGAGTCGTTTCGGGACGGAACAAGCCCGCATCGTTTTCGGCGTATTCCCGAAATCAAACGATGCCCGAGCGATCGTGCAGCACGACTTCTCGGGTACCACAGGGAAGGTGGGCTCCGGAAATCAGCGTACTGTTGTCGGATCGTCAAAGGTCATGCGCTATGACATGGCGAATGAAAAATACGAAGAGCTGGCGGATATCAAGGACATGACCGTTATTGACGTATACACCAACACCAAGAGCGAAGTCCTAGCGGCCTGGGGACAACCCAAACGACCCCGAGCCAACACCTTTAACGAGCAGGTTCATCTCTATTATCGCGCGAGTCAGAAAGACGAGTGGCAAATTGCCCACGAAGGTAACATCGACGACAGCGAATTAGCGCTCATCGGTGATGGTCCGAAAAAAAATACCGTGTACGTGCTTGAAACCATCACCGGGAAGCACGCCGCACTCAGTTATCTCGATCTCAAAACCGGTGAAATCACGGCCCTTTTTCGTCCCGCAAGAACTGATGTTTCGGCTTACTACGTCGACGGCGAACACTCTCTTTATGCCGTCAAGTACGACGACCACTTTCCCCAATACCATTACCCAAATCCCAAACATTTGGGCGCGCAAATCCACCAATTAGCTCGGAAACGTTTCAAGAACGCGAACGTCACGATTACCAGTTTTGCGAGGAACAATTCTGGAGCGATCATTCACGTCGAAAGCGACTCCATACCCGGCCAATATTATTGGTTTGATGTCAAATCAAGCCGGATGCAAAAACTGTTTGATCGATTCCCGCAACTCGCTGGATATCCCCTCGCACAACGCAACCCGATCGAATTTCCAGCGCGTGACAACTTGAGAATTCCAGGCTACCTAACCATCCCAAACGAGTTAACGTCCAAGCGTCCGTTAATCGTTGTACTCAGGAACGGGCCTGGTGGCGCTGAGACCTGGGGCTACGATTGGGAATCGCAACTATATGCGAGCCTCGGGTTTGTGGTGCTCGAAGTGAATCATCGCGGCTCGTCAGGTTTCGGCAAGGGATTCACCAAGGCTGGATTTGGTCAGTGGGGAAATATGATTCTCGACGACATAGCCACGGGGGTTCGCTGGGTCAAGAAAAACGCCGGCGTCACCTCCGGCGAGGTCTGCCTTGTAGGAAAGGGCTTCGGGGGTTACGCGGCTCTCATGTCGATTGTCGAGAGACCGGGCCTGTTTAAATGTGCCGTGTCCATGGACAATTTCCACACGGATCTGTTCGCGAACTGGAACCGATTGCCCCGTCGCGGGTCACAAGAACGCGACGCACTTACCAAAGTTGGTGTCGATCCCGATGCCAACACGTTAAAAGACGCTTCGCCTCGTTGGCGAGCACGATCTATCCGCAACCCGATCATGGTGGTGGAACCGCTGCAAGGGTTCGCCAATTTTGCATACGCCCAATACGGTAACGCACGTGCATTTGCCGATGAACTACGGCAGGGGCAGGTGGATCACAAGCTTTACCTCGTCGAGTCGAGCCGCAGCGACAACTGGCTGAAAGACAGCGATCGGCAAAGAAGCTATTTCGAGGTGGCAAAGTTTCTTGAGCAGCACCTCCTCTAAATCAGGTCTTATGCTAGTGCGCAATGCTTCGACAACGCACTTCTCAAGATAACGGAGATATCAACGTGCAAATCTTAAGACAATCACTGTTCAGCTTATTTGCCCTTAGCTTATTTCTCGCGTCTGCATCAGTCGGTGCCGCACCACCATCCGTCGATCTCTGGACAGCCGCAGCGACAGGCAACATAAGTGCATTAAAAAAACATCGAGCAGTGGGAACCAATCTTAATGCGGCCGACGCCAACGGTAGCAGCGCACTCAACGCCGCAGCCTTTTTTGATTCAGCCAAAGCCGCCGAGTGGTTGCTTAAGAATAACGCCTTCGTCGATATCCGCGATGCTAACGGTGGAACACCGCTGATAACCGCCGCGTTTATGGGCCATTCCGCGACCGTCAAGGTCCTGCTAAAGCATGGCGCGGACGTCAACGCCGCCAATGACGGCGGACAAACAAGCCTTCAAGTATTGGGCACCGATTGGGACACCACCCGTTATGTCATCGAAGATCTAATGCAGGTTCCCGCCAACCGAAAAAAAATCGAGCGCGGGCGTGAACAAGTCGGCCCTCTCCTCTACGGTGCGTTACAGGAAATCGCGAAGGACGACATCTGGACAGCGGTTCTGATTGGCGATGCCGGTGCCGTGAAAAACCATCTTGCCGAAGGATTCAATGCCAACACGCCGCATCCTGAACTCAACGCGACTCCGCTAGTTCTTGCGGTCGTGGCAGGAAGTGCTGACACGGCCCAGGTCTTGATCGATCAAGGCGCAACTATCGACGCGCGGGGCGACGACGGATCAACGGCACTGCACGCGGCCGCCCTCTTCGGTCGGACCGCCGTCGCCAAAGTCTTACTCGATCGCGGTGCCAACGCAAAAATTATGAATTTTCAGGGAGTGACTCCACTCGACAACGCCCGCGTCGATTGGCCAACAACTCAGTACATCGCGCAGTTACTGCAAATCCAGCTTCAGCAGGATGCCGCGGTCGAAGGCAAAAAAGCGATCGAAGCCATGCTGACCGCCAAAGCGAATTAGGCGCTCGCCGAATACCATAGGCCGCTTGTTAACGCCTAGGCGATTAAAGCTTGGCGTTATTAAACGTCTTTGCGATCTTGTCGAACCGAAACCCTGTCGGGCTATCCAATGAATCCTCGCGTCCGAGTAGCTGCGCCATAAGTTCGCCGTGCTGTTCAATCAGGTCATCGGCGTTCGAACCGTAGTCTTCGATCTGACGCATCATCAGTCGCGTGTACGTGATATGGGCAACGACGCGGTCACCCTCGGTTTCGCGAGGCCAATTCGCATGCCACAGATTGCCGTCCCACATCGCCACCGAGCACGGCGGGCACTCGATGGCAATAGCGCCCTCTTTCGCCGCAACCTCGTCCGGGTCTGGATGACGATGGAGGACATTACTACCAGGAATCACCAACGTTGCACCACCTTCCTTCGTGTACTCATCGCATGCCCAGCACCCAGTCAATAACATGTTGTGCGCGGGAAACGGCGCCGGCAGCCAATTAGCATCGGCATGTAACCCAATCGACGGCGATCCTTTGGGTCGGACACTCGCGGCCACTTGGCTAATGAGGAAACCCCTTCCGACCGAGAACTCTGCCATCGCCAACAACTTCGGGCTCAAGACAGCCTCCGGAAAGACTGGGTCTTTCGCAAGAAGCATGTTGCCTCCGCCGAGCTCTTGAATCTTGCCCCGCAAACGTTCGTTGAACTCGGGCGAAGCGACGTCCTCGACAACTGTCCAACCTTCCTGCGCCAATTGCCGACAGTTATCTTCGAGCCCGAACTCTTCGATGGCAGGTCTTAGTTCTTCCGATATTGCGTCCGGCGCAAGGGTCTCATGCAACATCTGAAAGTCAGTTCTTTCCTCGGTTGCTTTATCAAAAAAAGTTTCTGCTTCGGACATGGTGGTAGTTCCTTCTCGTTTACCGGCGAAATCAATTGGCTCGCCAAAATGCCATCATAGGTATGTCCGCGCCCGATCACCAGTCGATGCGACTTTCGTGCCGCATCGATTCCGTGGGTTAATAAGCTTTAACTAACATCCAAATCAGGGACCCGATATGACCGACACGTCGATTGAATCGTTGGACTACTTTCTTACCACAACTAAGCAGGTTCGACGCCGCTTGGATTTGACCCGTCAGGTACCGACCAACGTGGTACTCGAGTGCATCGATCTCGCGTCACGAGCACCGATTGGTGGCAATCTCGAGCGGAACCGGTGGTTACTCGTCGAAAACGCCGACACACGGCAAGCGCTCGCCGATATCTACGCTAGATTCGGACGCGGCTATCTCGAAGCCGGCCGCGAACAGGTCGAATCGATGGGCAACGATCCAACGGCGACTCGGGTCGTCGAGTCTTCCCTTCACCTGCTTGAGCACTTACATGAAGTGCCATTGATGATCATTCCCATCCGACTCGACCGTCCCGGCACGTCCATCTTTGACCACGCAACCTATTGGGGTTCGGTCACCCCCGGCGTCTGGAGTCTGCAATTGGCGTTGCGCTCACGGGGGATCGGTTCTGCTTGGACCACGTTGCACCTACAACACGAGCAGGATGCAGCCGAACTATTAGGTCTACCCGCGTCGGTGACCCAGATCGCGCTCTTGCCCACCGCCTACTTCACCGGCAACAATTTCCATCCAGCTCGGCGCAAACCCGCCCAAGAAATCACCTACTACAACCGATGGAAAGAACCCGTACCCAAAACGCCTTAGTTCGCCTTATCAGGGCCTGAACTGCAGTGCTCTCATTCCCAGTCGGTCGGGCTGCGATACCAAGCGATGCGCGGATTCCGCCCAGTCGCAAATGTGCCGCCTCGTGTCGCGCGGGTCGATGATCTCCTCGATCTGAAAGCGTGACAAAGGTCCCAGCGGTCCACGCGCGCTTTCGATTCGCGCATTCAACTCGGCTCGTAAAGCGACCGGATCGTCCGCTTCCGCAAGCTGCCGTTTATAGGCCGCCTCAATACCGCCTTCTGGAGGTATTCCACCAACATCCGCCGCAGGCCAAGCGACTCGCATCGAAGGTTGCGATCGCGGCGTCGCATAGTTGTTACCCGCGACACCGAAACTGCGCCGCATCAACACCGAAAAAATCGGTATCCCAACTTGGGCAAACGCCACCATCCATTCACCACCACGCCGAATGGTGCCAGCGAGCTCATGTTCGAGCCCAACCGCGAACCCGGGGTTGTCGATGAGATTCACCACCGGCAGATGAAACAGATCACACAGGTCGAGATGTCGCTTAAGTTTGACGCAACCGTCAGCGGTGAGCGAACCGCCATTTGCATGTTGGCTGTCCGACGCGATGATGCCCACGGGATAACCGTTAAATCGAACAAACCCGGTGACCTGATCCGTCGCCCATAACGGCCCGATCTCGAAAAATGAATCGACATCGGCCATCAAGGTAATGGCTTTTCGAATATCAAAGGTCATGGTCCGTTTACGTGGAACGAGTCTATAGAGTTCCTCATCGCGTCGATCGGCCGGGTCGGCTGGATTGGGCGGTACAGTGGGCGGTGGCTCATAAACACTTGTCGGCAGGTAGGAAAGAAACGTCCTCGTCATGTGAGCCGCCTCTTCCTCCGTTTCCGCAAGATTGTCGACCGACCCGTTGGTGCAATGGATATGCCAACCACCCAACTCTTCCTTGGTAATGTCGTATCCCATCGCGTGACTCACCACCGGCGGGCCCGCAACAAACAACTGTGCGATATCGCGAACCATGACTGAAAAGTGCCCGAGAACCGCCTTCGCGGCACCAATCCCGACCACACTACCCAGCAACATGTTGACCACAGGCACCGTGCTTAATTGCTCTGCATACATGGTGCTGCCGAGATGTCCGGGGAGGTAGGAGCCACCACCACCCGATACCCGCGGTCGACCAGCCTTTATTGCTCCGCGGCTTTCCTTCGCGGTGCTCTCTCCCTCCTTCTTTTGGGCGGGCACCATCGCAGCAACACTTCCACCGCCCGACGAACCATCAAGCAAGCGTACCGATGGCGCTCGCATTTCCAGCGATAGACGGTCGAGGTAACCACTCTTCGCACCAATGGCGCCGTCGGCGTGACCACCCCGCGAGGTAAAATCGTCGGCGCAGACGATGGCAGTACGTCCATGGATTTTCCCCCACCCGCCCACGTGATTCGCCGGCGTAAAATCGACGATCTCACCTTCATCATCGTACGATGCAAACCCAGCGACACTGCCGACTTCACGAAACGAATCATTATCGAGAAGCAGTGAGATACGTTCTCGGCACGTCAATTTTCCGCGGCTGCGCTGCCGCACAACGCCAGGGTCTTCTGATCCGGGGGCCATTCGTTCGGCTGCCAGCCCTTGCAGCGTATCGATCGCCTCTAGTACGGGAGCCCAGGTTTCTTCATCACCGTCTGCCGGTTGCGCGCGCGTATTCGCCGTTCCATCGGCCGGTGTAATCACCGCGATCGTTTGGTCCGCAAGGACAACGTCTCCAGGGCTCAGCGGCTGTAGGTCCGCCAGGGTCCCATCGCAAGGTGCCGTGATCATTGTTTCCATCTTCATCGCACTTAAGATGAAAAGGGCATCGCCGATGGCCACTTGATCGCCTACGCCAACCAAGACATCGATGACGCTACCCGCGATGGTGCTATTAACGCGCTGTCCCCCGTCAGGGATGTCAAGATCCGGCATCGGAGTCGCGACGGCGATCGTGTTCGTCGAAGGCGCTATACCTGTGGTCGTTGCCGTGGATTGATAAAGGGCAAGTACGGGACTCATCGACTCACCAGTTACCGTTCCGAGGGTGGGCTCATCGGTCAGCAAGGTCGTCCTCGCGTCTCCCGCCCGAACGGTTTCGTTGGAAAGAATCGCGATCAGCTGTTGTAAGTTGTTTCCCACCCCGTCGATATGAAACTCTCGCAGCGCATGGAGCGTACGAGCCAATGCCTTGGCGTACGAGCCAGGACCATTCGAAGAACCAACCACCTTGGCCAATAGCGGATCAAATTGGGCATTGACGACGTACCCCTGGTATCCGCTCGCGTCAACACGGATGCCCACACCCGATGGTTCTTTATAACCCGTGATGGTTCCGGGGCTAGTCGCAACGACCCGTGCCTGAACTGAAAAACCGTTGGGAGCGCCAACCGACTCTTGATTTCCAAGACCCAAAGCTTCCAACGGTTCCCCCGCTGCCAGCCGGAATTGCGCTTCCACTAAATCGACACCCGTCACCTGTTCAGTGACCGTGTGCTCAACCTGAATACGCGGATTACATTCGATAAAGAAATACTCCTCCGATTCCGGGAGAACCAGAAACTCAACGGTTCCTGCATTGGTGTATGCACCTGCGTTAGCAAGCCTGAGGGCGTCGACCAGAATACGTTCACGCAATGACGAACCAAGGCCCGGTGCAGGCGCAATTTCGATCACCTTTTGATTGCGCAGCTGCACCGAACAATCCCGTTCGTGCAGATGAACGAGATTTCCTCCGCTATCTCCGAGGACTTGCACCTCGACGTGACGCGGATTAACCACGCGTTTCTCAAGAAATAACGTTGGGTCACCGAACGCCGCCTGCGCCTCACTCTGGCAGCGCTCAAACGCATCCGGCATGTCGGCTTCGGTTTCGACCAAACGCATGCCCCGTCCACCACCGCCAGCGGCTGCTTTAAGCATGACGGGGTAACCGATCTTCTGCGCCAGTTCCTTCGCTTTGGCCGAACTATCAACCGACTCATCGCTCCCATCCACGACGGAAACACCGACCGACTTCGCCAAGGCACGCGCCCGCACTTTATCGCCAAAAAGACTCAAAGCAGCAGCCGTCGGGCCAACAAAAGTGATGCCCTCTGCCTCGCATCGACTCGCGAACTCTACGTTCTCAGAAAGAAAACCATATCCCGGATGAACGCAGTCACACCCGGTCGCTTTAGCCACGTTAACCAGTGCTTCAATGTCCAAATACGCACTAACGGGGTCAGCTTGATCGCTAGAAGAGCTCCCAATTTCTCTATTTTCGCTGGTGTAGCGAGTGTGTAGCGAACCGGCGTCCACCGGCACATGCACACCGACCGACTCTATCCCGAGCGTTGTCGCCGCCTTCGCAATCCGAATCGCAATTTCACCCCGATTCGCGACAAAAACGCGCTTAAACGACCCGATAGCTGGGACTTCCTGATTCATGGTACCCCTCCTCTCGGCAACGAGACTGAATGGTATAACGCGGGTTGTCCAGCCCACCGAAAAGACGCAAATTCGCTAACCTCACGATGCTATGCTGCTTATCTCTAGCAGAGTTCGGCAGGTTAGATTTGCTGACAGAAGACGACACTCAGTTCTTTGAACGCCACGGTTACCTGCGTATTCCGAGCGTCTTTACACCCGACGAGGTTGTTGAACTAGCCGCGGAACTCGACTGGCTCATCGAGGCCTGGGCGGGACGTTCCCCAGGCTGGTCGGGCGATTGGCGCAGCGTATATATGGATCCTGAAACCGAAAAACAGTCGAAGTTGGTCGCTATGCACGACCTCTACTTTTACTCCGATGCATGGATGAGGGCAGTAACTCATCCGCATTTAACGAAGGCCATGAGCCAACTGATCGGACCCAACGTTGAAGTGCACCATTCAACCATGCACGTCAAACCACCAGAAACGGGACATCCTTTTCCGATGCATCAGGATTGGGCTTTTTATCAACACGAGAACGAGCGCTATATCGACGTTCTAGTCCACCTCGATGACACCGACGCCGATAACGGTGAAATACGATTTCTTGATGGATCCCACAAAGAGGGCGCAAGACCTCACATCACGTCCAACGCCAGTGGCCCCTGCACACCGCATTTGGCCACAGACCAATATCACTTAGCCGATACCGTTGCAGTCCCGGCGAAGGCCGGGGATGCAGTGTGCTTTAGTATCCATACAATACACGGCTCCTACATTAATCAGACCCAACAGAATCGCCGTATCGTTCGCATCGGGTATCGAGATCCTGACAACCGCCAAACCGATGGCCAGAGCGTTGGTCGACCAGGGCTGATGGTTAAAGGTCGGCGCCCACGACAGGCCGAACAACCGTTGTTTTCGATCAACGGACCTCATATCACCCGCTAAACAGAAACAACTGCGAAGGTCGCCCACCACCACGCCAAGAACCGTCCCTCGGACGTTCAAATAGGGGGTATCTGGATCGTTAGTCACTTCGTCTCGGCATTTCAAGGATCAGCAACTCCTTCGCCCTCCTTCACCCAAACGGCTATCGGGTTTAAGCTCGGGCTCGAAGACAATTTCTGGATATGCGATGTCGCAGAATGCTGAACCCAGTGCGAAAGAACATGCCGATGGCATGCAGAGGTATTTCCACGAAGGAACCGAACGGGCGATCCGCGCCGGCAATCGCGGACCGATTCATCTTGACCAGGCCGGCGCGTTACGTGAGGACATCCTAGAAGCCTATTGGACTCATGGATTTTACGTTTTCGAAAATGTCATCGGTGTTGAAGAACTTGATGAACTGAGAGCTGGCATCGCGGAGATGCTTGAACGCGCGCCAGTAGCACGAGGCGCGACCGTTGACGCGCAAGGCAGGCCCGCATTTGGGCAGGAATTCGAACGAGACACGTATACCTGGATTCCGCCACTATCCGACCCCGTGGGTGGGACAAGTCGAAACGGTGGTCGTCACCCATCAAAGATGGTCGAACCAGTACCTCCCGAGAATGCCCCAGAAGAGATCATTTACATGATGTTTGGCATGTGCCAAGCGATGGACGCGGGGTTAAGGCTATACGGTCATCCAAAGTTACTGGCCATCGCTGAAAGCATCAACGGACCTGACTTCACTCCGTTTAACGACGCGATTTTCCTCAAGCAGCCCGCACTCGGAGGTTCCGTCGCCTGGCATCAAGACGGTCTGACCCACTGGGATGCGCCAAATTGGGACCAAGGTATTCACGGGTTTAACTTTCAAGTTCAGCTCTATCCGAGTACGCCTGGTAACTGCCTTTGGGTAGTACCCGATACCCACAAAGCTGGGCGCGTCGACATTCGAGCCATGGTGGATGACAACGATGGATCTGAGTGTCTTCCGGATGCGATACCCCTCTTCTGTCAACCAGGAGACGTCACCGTGGTGAACCGTCAGACGCTGCACTGTTCGTTTGCGAATACTTCGCCAGATCAACGTGTTTCGCTGACATTTGGATTTCACCGGCGTTCGTCGGTATTGGGCGCTACCAGTGTTCTAGGTTCTGGCGAAGACATCGTCTACGACGAGCAACGGATCCATCAGCGCTCAAGCGTGATCGCGGTCGCCATCGACGCGCGACACCAGCGTTACCCAAAGGAAAGCCCATATCGCTACCAACCTTTCCTGGGTCTAGAAGACGAATTTCGCTGGAACGAAGATACCCGCGAAAGCGTTATCAAAGATTACAACACCCTGGATTTGGGAATTTGATCCGTGGGGGTTTTGGTCAATTCGATCCTGATAGGTAGCGTCACGTCGGCCGGACGCTACCAAGAACCATAACCCCGCGCGCTTAGATGGACATCGACACCTATTTCACGGATCACTGGGTCGAGATAGAAGAGGATCGTATCGATCGATATGAGCGCATGTTTCAGTGGCGCGAATCCCAACGCCAACAGCTCGCGCCCGCGTTGATCGAACCGGGGCACCGCATTCTTGATTTTGGCTGCGGTCCGGGCTTCTTGGCTCTTGCACTTGCGGACATGGTTGGTGAAGAAGGCCGAGTATACGGCGCCGACATCAATGCTCGATTCGTCAGCGATGCGACCCAAAGAGCGACGGGCAAGGGAAACATCAGTTTTCATCACCTCTCTGATCACATATTGCCGTTTGACACGGAGAGTATGGATCGGGTGTTGGCAAAAAATGTGTTGGAGTACGTGCCGGATATTCATGCAACCCTTGCGGAGATGCACCGTGTGCTCGTCCCCGGCGGTCGCATCCATGTTCTCGATAGCGACTGGGGATTCGTGGTGGTCGAACCTTGGGGGAAAGCGGTAGTGGATCGCTTTTTCAAAGCGGCGTCCGTCGCGTTCAAAGAACCCCACATTGGTCGGAAACTCGTTCCACTAATCAGAGGAGCCGGGCTCGAAGTCGAATCCGCAACCATTGAAGCTTCACTAGATACCACCGGTGGTGGTCTCTCTGTACTGCGGAACATGCGCAAGTACATCGGTGTTTTTGATACGTTGAAGCCAGAAGAAGCAGACGAACTGATCGAAACCGCAGAACAGGCCGTGGTCGATGGATCCTATTTATTCGCTCTACCTCAGTTCGTCGTGACCGCGAAAAAACCGACATGAACACTATTTCGCGATAGCGAACGCGAGGATTCTTGATCACGGGTTACGCCCAATCGGAAAACCGGAACGGGTGATCCAAGGACGAAATCAATTCAATTTCGGACTGGCCTGATCGGACTAGGCATCGATAAAAAAGTACGGGTTAGGACATCCAATCATTCGCCCGCGAATCAACCTTCCATCGACCATCACCCTGGTACCGAGCGATTTGATCGAGCGGAACGGCGGGCATACCGCCACCGCCACGGGGAACTTTACCGGTCGGCAGGAGAGGTAAGTCGTATTTCTCCCACCACGCAGGTTCATCTACAACCAGTCCCTGAACAGCGCGTCGCCCCAAATTCCACTCGGCAAACATATCGTCTAAAGGCCGATGACGAGATTGCACAAATTCGTTGGAATCCATGATCCACTGATTAGTGACTTCGCGATCGCCATCCGCCGGATCGTCGTCGCCGTCAATCGGGATACTAAAAACGCCATTCATGTCGCAACTAACTCGCTCGGCACCATGCTTACCGGCCGCCGTCCAACGCATGTGACTTCTTGGTCGCACCTTATTGAAATCTTGCACAACGGCCATACGTATCGTGTCGCTCTCGTGAATACCTGCGGAATGGACCATCCAGCCGTGACAAAACAATACATCGCCCGCCTTGCCCGTAAACTCGATCGGCTCAATATTCTTCTTCACATGATCCATTGCGTCTTCTGATCTATCGGAGGCCACCCAGTTCAACGCTTGTTCGGAGGTTGGGTACAACAACTGCGGCGACGTTGGATAAAAGGTGTAACCACCCGACCCCGGTTCGACATCTTCCAAGTACGTAATCACGATCATCTCGGTCATGCTCTGATCCATATGTGGTCCGAGTTTGGAAGCGGGACCCGATGGGTCGCGCGGGAATATGGCGTATACGCCACGATTACGTCGTGGTCGCTTGACCGGTCCACCCATGAGCGCTTCCGCCATATGCAAAACGTTCGGATGGGCCGATGTCGCTGCAACAAACGCCGGGTCATGACCGATCCCATGCCAGCGCCAGACATCGTTGCGTAGATCCCGAGTCAACTTATGCGGCAAACGACCCACTCGCTCGCCCACCGCCGCCCCACGCCTCTCGTCCTCAGGCGTGGGCCACGCACCACGACCCATCCAATTCTTGGCAAGTCCCCAGCGATTTTCTTCAGGCCAACGATCGCCTGGGGATACCCATGAGTCGGGATCAGCACGGACAACGTTGGCTTCGGTGATCGGAGGTTGACGCCACCAGAGATCGAGAATCGGTCCGAACGTGCGACCGGCAATCAGTCCTCGTTTGATCACAAACCCCTGTTCCCGAAATTGCATCGCTTCTTCTGTGGAAAGGCCAAGCGTGTCTGCGCCCGATGGATCGGTATCGCGCAGAGAAGGACGCGGCAGCATCGTCGGCGGCTCTTTGGTACCAAACGCCGCCTCAGGATCCCTCCCCGGGGGCACGGGCTGCTGGACATCGGGATCGACATTTAGGTCGTTAGCCATAAGTGAGGCCTGTTAGCCATTGCATCCCGCCGAGCATATCGATTCACCACGTAGATCGTCCATTCGTTTGGATCGCTAGCGCTGACAACCATTACGAGCAATGCGCGTAGGCATGCTTCGCCCGAACGCTATAATCCAACCTGGCTCAGCCTGGGAAGACATCGGGTGGGAGATAACAACCGACTTCGGAAACGCATCGCCATCATCGGCGCGGGACCCGGCGGCATATGCACGGGTATCCAACTGCTGAACGAAGGCATCAAGGATTTCGTCATCCTTGAAAAAGCTAGCGGTATCGGAGGTACCTGGTGGCATAACCGCTACCCGGGCGCTGAGTGCGATGTCCCGTCCCACCTCTATTCTTTCAGCTTCGAGCCCAAG
>JAKUTI010000159.1 GCA_022448765.1 Pseudomonadales bacterium | reverse complement strand
CCTCCTAGTGCACGGGGCAGCCGGTGGTGTCGGTCTTGCAGCCGTTGACGTCGGCAAACTTATGGGTGCCACCGTTATCGCGACGGCCGGAAACGACGACAAGCTCGAGGTCGTCGGTGAGGTTGGTGCGGATCATCTCATCAACTATTCAGACGGTTTCCGTGAAGAGGTCAAAGAACTAACCGGTGGTAAGGGCGCTGATGTAATTTATGACCCTGTCGGGGGAGATGTCTTCGACGAGTCGATGCGATGCATCGCTCCGTTCGGCCGTATCCTGATTGTCGGGTTTACCGGTGGCCGACCTGCTCTCGCTAAAACAAATCACCTCTTAATCAAGGATGCGGAACTCATCGGCTTCACTATTGGGGGGCTTGCACGGAACGATCCCGCCTGGTCACAACGTAATCAAGCAATCCTAATGCAATGGTTGGCTAGTGGTCGCATTAACCCGTACATCTCGCATCGACTACCGCTCGAGAGAACCGCTGAGGCCCTAGACCTGATCACAAAGCGCAAAGTGATCGGTAAAGCGATCATCGTCAACGGGTAACTGTGTCCAGTTAGTTAGCGTTACCGGCGACGGCGAGGGGCGAAGGAAACGACGTTGCCTCCGGTCACCGCTTGGTGTTGAGGCTGCAAAGCTAGTTCCCAAGTGAGCGTACTCCCGGGCTCACGAACGAATCCCCTAATACCGTGAGAATCTCGAAGCGCGAAAATGGCGAACGCAATGTATGATTCGCCACCCTCGGTCCATAACATGCCGACATGCGGCACGCTTTCCATCTTCCCGATACCTGACGCGTTAAGAGCGGTCCCGCGCGCTGTTATCGAATAGGTCCCGTACTCGTCGGGAACGATCCAAATGCCCCACTCTAGTTGCTGTCCTGATTGAACCGTAATCGCGGTATCAATGAGCATGCCCTGATCGTCTTCTTGAATAACCAGGGTAGCTTCGAAATTAGTACCCATGGTTTCGTCGGTAGGACGGTATGACCCTCGACCCATCCACGTCCCTGGCTCCAGTATCACTGAGACAAATCCGCGTAATGGGTACCGGGTGCGTAGTAGCGTTCGTGCCAGATCCCGGTCTCGGGCTCGCCGTCGAGTGGCATGCGCCACGTGCGTGTCGTGGACCGCTCGAGCACCACACGAAACAGAGCTCGCTCTTGGTCGATGGTATTTCGGACGTATGCCTCCGCGGCATCTTGGGGAACGTATCGCCCAGCAATTTTTCGGTACAAATCGCGCCACTCATCATCCTCGCCGAGATCGTGAAGTAGCTCTGCATTGCCTTCGACAACGACTTTTCGATACGGCAACGCGTGTTCGTCGATACACAAACAGATCCGCGTGTCGCGTCGAAGACTTCTAAACCAATCCGATTGGGCCCGGGGCGTGAAATAGATCGCGTCTTTCTCGTACAAAAACCAAATGGGCGTTACCAGCGGCGAACCATCATCACGGGCCACGCCGATGCGCATAAGAACCCCCGGCTCCTCCAGGAACCTGTTCCTCTCTGTCAGGGTCAACACCGGCATCTAAGGAATATAGCATCACGACCACGTTCACGAACCAAAGCGGTAACGCAGCTTAACGACCAACTGTTCGGCCAGAGGATTCTCAAATGTCTCTGAAAACATCGATGCAAACCCTAGTCCATGGGAAGAGCTCGGCAACGAAGCGTTTTGGGTGTAAACCACAAAAAGATCCGACAGCGGCGCGATCTCCCAGCGATATCGAAGCTGGACGTTTAATCGAGATATCGAGAAATCCGAAGTTTCGCCTCCACCTGGATCCGTAGCAACCGTCAAGGGAGCGCCAGGTAACAACAAATCGTATCGACGATTTTCCTTTGCTCTTATAGCCACCCACTGCAAGGCGAGACGAAGATGTTGCTTGGCACTGACGAAGTAATCTGCACCCAGAGACGGCGACCATTGATTGGCACCGTATGTCGCGAATGCCGAGCCACCGCGGTGCAAGAGCCAACCGTCTCGTGCAGTGTAACGGCCGTCGAGCGACATCGTCATTCGGTCGGTGGGCCGCCAAACAACCGAACCGCCGATACGATAGCGATCCCCATCAATATCCTCCTGTTGCCAATCTGCCCGAATCGTGTAGAAAAATCGTTTTGACGTATCCGAGTAGTAATCGAGATCAAAACCTAACCGATCGGAAATTCGATAAGACCCATTACCAAAGCTATTCCGATCCTCGATACGAGATGGATAAAACTCAGCGTCGATCATCAGGCTGGTTAGGTTGCGAAACGAGAGGTTTTGGCTGAAACGCAGCCCCGCACTCGTATTTTCCCCAGCGATATTCCAACCACTGCTCAGTGAAAAACGCGCGGAGCTTTCCTTTAACCACGCTAGGTCTGAGCGTCGATACCGCATGTAATAGCCGATCGACTTACTGTCATTTCGCCGAAGGTACCCGGCATCGTTGATATCTATATGTCGATCGAAATAATCGAGCGAGAGACTGTGCGACACACCCTGCCGTGGGTAATAGCGGATATCAGCGAATCCGCCATAGCCTTGGGGTGAATCCGCCGCATCCGACGTGACCGCTTGTACGTCAACATTCCACGTGCCGTTTTTCGTGAGGTAATGGGCATCCAGCCCGTGCACATGGGCGTCTTGACTTCGATGCAACACCGTCGTTGTCATGTAGCCGAACGCGCGATAGCCATTACGGCTATCTTCGTAGATCGCTCGGAAAGCACCAAAGTCTCTTCCCTCTTGCCCGATCGAGACGTACTCCGAATTACGCAAACCAACGAAATCGGAGTCCGATTCCATCGCTCCCAAAACGCCATATCTAACTCGACCAGCCTGCCCAATCGCCTTAATCGCGCCGTCTAATTCGGTCGGTTGACCAAACGCAGAATAATCGACCTGCACCTCGTCCGGGATGACCGGTCGGATTGGCGGGCCGCCAATCCGACGTGTGTGTAAAAGCTTAAATTGTCCGTAAGAACTGTAGGAACTCGATCGCGAGCTCGTGGTAAATATTTCCTGTCCTTCCTGAAAGAAAAGTCGTTTTTCGGGATAAAACGATTCGAATGCCGTGAGGTTAACGATCACCGAATCCGACTCCACGTTGCCAAAATCGGGACTTGCAGTTGCGGCAACTTGAAAGTTCGATGACGGACGCCAGAATACGTCAGCGCCAGCTCGATGGTCGCTAGAGCGGTCGAGGTTGTCGTAAGTAGAAGAGACGTAGGGGTAAACACTGTATTCCTGCCGGGGATCAACACCGTCCATCAAGACAGGCTGAAACGCCGAAAGAAAGTGCGGCTTCGTGTACGGCAATCCGGGCCAACTGTAGCTCTCGTCTCGGTAGGCGACCTTGCGTCCTGTGTAGATGCCAATAACCCGTTCGTCATCGCTCTTAGGCATCGTCAAAAGCGACCACGGAATGTGAAGTTCAGCAATCCAACCGTCATCGGTACGGGAGGATGCGCCATACCACGCACCGTCCCAATCACGGCTGAACTGGCGTTCTGGGAGGATCGTTCCGTCGGAAATACTGTCGCCCAAGTTCAACTGAAAGAAAAATCCGTACCGGCCCTCCCCTGACGTATCAAGGTGCAAGGTAAAATAATCTCGGTTGAGATGGCCTTGGTCACGAGACGTAAGCCGCTCAACCAAAGTCGAAGGATCCTGTTCCATTAACGCAGCGAGATAAAGGCCGCGGTCCGTATAGAAAATGCGAACAACTGTCTTCAGCGGTGCGGGTACCATCGTGTCAGGCGACGTCACAACGAACGTGCCTAGGTCTGGAAGGTCACTCCACACTGGTTCTTCGAGCCTCCCGTCAACCTTTAGCAATTCCCCGCTTTCCAATCGACGAAGCGCAATCTCGGTCCCATCCTTCACCCGCAACGAAACGGGGCCCTCGCTAGGGCCCCGTGGTGTTTGCTGTGATCTTGCATCACGCCTGAGCTTATGTAGTTTGTAGTTCGACGGAGGCTTCTCTTTTCGCTCAGGAGTGATTCGCTTGCTAGCAGTCTCCTCAGTCGAACGCGGGGAAGCGACTTCACGGGCCGTCGGTATTCGTCGAACCGATGCGGTAGGGGATCTCTCAGTTACCACCGAGCTCTGCGCAGTCGCTCGGCGAGGGGCATCATCAACGGAACTCGCCGGCGTCGAATCTTCATTTACCCATACACCTTTGAAACCAAGGGCCCGGGCTCTCTCCAGTAGTCCCGCCGCATCATCGCGAGTTCGATACGGCCCTGCCACGACACGGAAAACGTAACCTCTCTTCGTCTCGACACCTTTTACCGAAAGGTCCACCTTTAAAGCGTCCATGGCTTCGACCCGAGCCTTCTCGGCACGGGCGTTACTACTAAAACTCGAGATGTTCACCCATAGGTCGGCCAGGCTGGCGTTGGAGATAACGAGGCATAGTGCTAGTGAAGCGGGTCGAAACATCTGTGACCATGCACCGCGGATAAAAAAGCATCTTACACCGGATCGAAGTTGGTCCCAAAAAAGACGTCGACAGTTCAGCGAGTTCGCCAGATATTCCATCAAACCGATACCCACTTATCCTTTCCTTGATAAACTCCATCGCGCTCGCGCCCGTGGCCAAACTGGATAAGGCACCAGTCTACGAAACTGGGGATTACAGGTTCGAATCCTGTCGGGCGCGCCACATCGACGACCGCCTGCAGGCGTCCCCTTTGAACCAACAACTTCATGCTTAAGTAAACTTGAATTCGCCGACGCGTTGAGACGTTTTGTTGTCCGCGTCAGACCTTACTATTAGGACGCCTTGTACCGTCTACGCGAACGTACCGTCGCCGTCAGTTCTCGATCAGGTGCGATCGCATACTCGCCACCTGGTCCAATAAACTGATGCACCATCAAACGTTCTACTTCGCCACGTTCACGTTCGTTTAGCTTTTCATAAGCAGCGCTCGCAAGGAGTGCTTTATATGATTGGCTCGTGTCGTTTTTTGGCATCACATACATCGGTGTTATGGCCATTAACAGCGCGGCCCGTTTTTTGTCGGTCCGATTCACGCCGGCACGATGCCACGTCCGCGAGTCGTAAAGGATGATACTGCCCCCTGGCGCTTCAATAATGTCAGCATCCGGTCCCGTGTATGGCAGTCCGTGCGCTTCTCGGTAACCCTCTTGGTAATGATCTGACGCTAACCCCCATTCCTTGGGCGGCCCCTGATCCAAGGCATGTGAACCCAATTTGAATGCGGTAGCGCCACCCATTTTGGTGAATGGGGAAACGCAAAAGTTGCGTTGAACCCCTAACACGGTTTCGCCCGAAGGCGTTGGAACGTGACCGCGCACGGGCACGCCCCAATGGTACGGGTAGTCGGAGTGCCAGCCCTGAACGACGCGCTTCCCATCGTCTCTACCAAGAATGGCCAGTCCCGGGGTGTGTGCGACACGAACGTCATCGGTTTGCATGTACTCACGTATGAGCCAAAGCGAAACCGGTTCCGCCGCGGCCCTCGCGATCCCCCAACTTTGGCTAAATGGACCCCTCGAGCGCTCAAACTTCAAATGCGCAAACCGGTCCGTACATGCCACTTTCTCCAATTCCTCCAGGAGGCGCGGAGGTAAAATGCTGGTTAAACAAACCCAACCGTTCTTGCGAAAAAAATCGAGGTATTCAGAAGGGAGCTTCTCGGGTCCATGTTCAACGTTGTATAGAACGCCTGTACTGCTCGGCTCGCCCACGTCATCAAGCGTATGTCCATCCAAGGTTAACCGAGAGACGTTCGCATCGGCCGATTCCTTCACGAGCTCGATATCCCCAACCGCGCTTCGGAGTGATCCCGATTCTGTTTCATCCCACATGACTCGATCATTGCCAACCGGATAGGTGGTCGTAAAACCTTCGTCGTCGACACCTAAATAATTTCCGTTAGGCGAGACCAGTAATGTGTAGTGGTGCTCGGGAATCGGAACCTTGACGACGCGTTCCTGAAAAATCTCCGTGTCGGTCATTGTCTCAGTCAACCCCGAGCGTAAAACGCCTCCATTTATTCCTTGGCCAAGTCCGGCGCCCAGTATCGATCAGCACTTCATCTCAGCGGCTGTAGTCACTGTCTCCTGGCTCCGCTTTTTTCTCTTCCGTTCCGGCAATGGGACGATCCTTCGGCGCCGATTCATAGGCTCCTCGGAAGTCGCGAAAGGGACCATCGCGCCACTCCAAAGCTGCCTTGAGACCACCTTCTCTCACCCTACGACCAAATTCACCCGCGGCGGGACGGTGCTTCGACATCGCCTCAACGTCGGTTCCTGACATGAGACCCGTTCGAATTCCCATGATCTCAAGCTGACGATTGACCGCGCGTTTGTTGTAGTTCAGCAAATCGTTATCAATGT
>JAKUTI010000158.1 GCA_022448765.1 Pseudomonadales bacterium | reverse complement strand
TCTCTCTGACGGCCTAGCATTATGTGAAGCTCTCGCGTTCACGACGTCAGAGATTCGATTCGGCACAAGCATCCAGCCAATCTACACCCGCAACGTCCAAGAATTTGCCCACATGGCAAGTTTCATCCACGAAGTATCGGGCGGACGATTCGACTTTGGCGTTGGCGTAAGCCACGAACCCGCAATGAACCGATTGGGAATCAAACAGGGCAAGCCTCTGGCTGATATGCGAAGCTTTGTTGAAGACCTTCGCGCGGTGCCGCGGGCCGGCGAACTACCTCCAATCATCTTTGCAACCTTGCGGAAAAAAATGATTCAACTGTCGGAGAACATCGCCAATGGAATGGTATTTGCGAACGGCGCTCGCTCGCATATGGAAAGTTCGCTGGCGGTCGTCAGTGATCAAAATCGTTCCAATGTCGATTTCTTTATCGGCAATATGATTCCGACATGCATTCACGACGACGTCGAGGCCGCCAAAGCTGTAAACCGCCGTACGCTAACCAGCTATGCGATGCTCCCAAATTACCGCAACTATTGGAAAGAAGCCGGTTATGAGGAAGAAATGGAAGCTGTGGAAGCTGCGGTTAATGAAGGGGACTTCGATAGGGTTACTTCTTGTCTGTCTGATCGTTGGCTTGCCGACACGACCTTATTCGGCACGGCGACCGATGTCAGGGACGGAATAGAGGCATGGTTTGACGCCGGGATCAAAACGCCCATCATTGTGCCGTCGGCGGTTGAGGGTGGACAATTCAAAGCCTTTGAAGAGTTTTTCGAACTTTGGGATTAAATTCGCATTCGAACCTAACGGGTCCCTATCGTATTCAACCGGGTTGATAACGCAGCAGCGTTAACGTATCGGTCACGTGGTCAAAATAAGGTCGCAACCGCATACCGATGACAATGTCCGAGGGTTCCACATTCACCAGTGTCGATGTCATTCGGACGCCCTCGTCCAATTCGACCACGGCCAGCTGTTGTGGCGTCTCCTTGGCAAAGTGCGGGGCAGTCGGCTGACGCGCCAGGGTATAGGTATAGAGAACCCCCAAACCTGACACCTTTCGCCATACGAGTTGATCGCTCAAACAAGATGGGCAACGCGTGCGCGGATAAAACACCCAAGAATCACACCCCTCGCAACGTTGGATTTGGACTTCACACTCGTTGAGGCCGTCCCAAAACGGTCGAGTTGTGGGGGAAGGCCGCGGAAAAGGTTTCACCAAATCCATACCTCAAGCTCCTTGTAGGATGAGCGCGGCCTGCTCGCTCATAATTCCCCCCGTCCCCGATACATACACGTTATCGCAAGCCTTTACTTGTCTATCATCCGCACGACCCATGATCTGTCTCGCGGCCTCAACGACTTGGGTCATCCCACCGGCAGCACCCGCTTGACCCATCCCCAATTGCCCACCATGCGTGTTAAGCGGAAAACTGCCGTCATGAGTCATGTCCGAGTTCAATATGAAATGCTGACCTTCTCCTTTAGCGCAAAACCCTGCGTCTTCCAGCGTCATGAGCACGGTAATGGTGTAACAGTCGTAGATCTCAGCGGCATCGATATCGGACGGCGCTAGCCCCGCCATCCTGAACGCTCCTTCGGATGCTGGACCCACAGGCGTAGTACACATGTCTTTCGCATAGGTCGGCGTCTTGATCGTCAAGTGTTCGCCAAACCCGGTTATCCAAGCCGGACGGTGATGGCAACGTTTCGCCACTTCGCGACTGGCGACCACCACGGCGCCGCCCCCAGCCACCGGCATGACAATCTCAAGCATCCGCAACGGGTCAGCAATCATCTTGCTCGCCAACACTTCATCCACCGTCGTCGGTTTACCGTAAAACGCCGCAAGTGGATTCAATGCCCCATTTTGTCTTTGATCGACCACAAGTTTTGCCATGGCTTCTTCGACGTAACCGTGCTCAGCACCGTAGCGCTGCGCGATCATCGCGTAACCACAGTTTTGCGCGAGATTACCGTATGGAATCTCAAATTCCGCCTGCGGAGAACCCCATTCGTTGCTGCTTGACTGGAAAAACCGCCGTGGATCAATCGCCCGTGGTTCAGGATTCGACGGGATCGGGAGTGCCGGCGTGGCACAAATAACTACATCGGCTATGCCTAGTTCGATGGCCGCAGCAGCACGCCACACCATCCCAACCGAAGACGCGCCTCCAAGATCAATCCGTTCGGCAAAATTGACGGGTTGGCCTAAGTATTCAACAATCGTTGCAGGAACAAACATCCCTGCCTCGCGAATGTCTGTGCAAGCAATGCCGTTGATGTCGCTAAGTTTGAGTCCCGCGTCGTCCAGGGCCATGGCCGTGAGTTCGGACCATTGTTCTATAGTGAACAATCGCGGCCCCTCGTACTTTCGTTCATGCTTGAATTCAGCAAAGCCAACAATTGCCGCGTCTCCTCGAAGTCCCATGATTTCAGCTTATCTATGATTTGGAGAACGTATAGGCTATCAGCTTCGCCACATAACGTGAGCTTTGGACGAATCGCGACATGGCGTACCGTTGACCTTGGATCGTAAGGCACGGCCAGGCAGCCTACTCATATGCGATGGCCGGCTTCGACCGAACGTTGACGCAACCGGGCCAAACCCCGCGCATCGCTGATTTGTCCCGCTTACCTCAGGTTCGCTGCCAACCCCAAGTGGGAGGGTTGGTTTAGAGACAAATGACGGCACTCAGGCTGGACGGATGATCTGCAAGACGGTATACGTGACGTCGTTTCTGAGTGTCATAAGGAACTCGCCTCTATGTGGTCTTTCATCACCTGCATCGCAGTGCTCGGAATCGCCTACTGTATCTATCGGCTAGTCGACCAACTGGCGGACGTGCTTTTTCGCGTTTCAGACATACAGCGTGATATCGCCGATATTCGCCGAAAGTTAGTGGATGATGAACGTGAGTCTGAAGAAGCCTGACGGACTCATCCATACAAGCCACGCGACGCCGTCAGGAATCGCTTCACTGCCGATGTGGCAACACAGGTGACGGACCCTCTCCGTCTCCTCCGGGCCGACCGTGATAACGCCCGAAACGCCGGTGACCCTTGGGCCGATCTCTGCGTCGTCGCAAGCATCGGTCCAGATGGAGAACCTCGATCGCGCGTTTTGGTGTTGCGTGAACTTGACGATCAACTCGCACTCTTCTTCAACGCATCGAGCCCAAAGAGCGAAGAATTCACACGTTCTGATTCGCTATCACTTCTTATTTATTTACACGCGCTGAAGGTTCAATACCGCCTAACCGCAGCATTCTGCACAGTCGACCCCGACGTTGTCGCCGAAAGTTGGAAACTCCGTCCTTCGATTCCCAGAAAATTGGATTGGCTGTACGAAACCCGGCCCCAAAGTTCAACTATCTCGTCGAGAGAAGCGCTACTCGACGCAATCGACCATATTCCTGAAACCACCATTGCGCCAGACACGGCCTGCGGGTGCATCCTAGTCCCAAACGAAATCGATCGCCTCAATCTTGATCAGCCAAATGGCGTCCATGACCGGCGCCTTTACGCGCGCACGGCTAACGTCTGGCACGAAGCCGTGCTAATCCCCTGAATTCGCCAACGTCACTGCGACACTGTCTCAGAAGCGGCAACATCTTCATCAGCAGGCACGATCCCTACCAGCGTGGCGAAACATGTTTTCTTAGCAATCTCGACAAAGCTTGCGATAAACGCCGCAGAAATGTCATCAGGCCGCACAGCAGCGTACAGATTCGGCCACACACCCTCTTCCCCTAACGTTTTAGCAACAACGTAGTTTTTTTCGACGTGTTCATGCAGCGCCCAGTTGGGCAAGCACACTACACCTCGCCCACTGGCCACGAGCTGGATCATCATTGCCGTGAGCTCGGCCGTTCTAATCGCATTCGGCTCGACACCGGCCGGCTCAAGAAATGAGCTAAAGATGTCCATCCGACTCCGATCCACTGGGTAAGTAATCAAAGTTTCTGGAGTCAAATCGTGGGGATTGATCCAAGAAGCTTCCGCCAGCGGATGATCGCTCGCCACGGCCAAAACTGCTTCATACCCAAAGAGCGGCAAGTACGTGAGTTCTAATGAACGAATGGGATCCGCGGTAATCACCAAATCGAGATCACCTCGGACCAAGGCCGGAAGCGGTTCAAAATGAAACCCACTCGAAACGTCGAGCTCAACGTCCGGCCAGGTTTCTCGATATACGTTAATGGCCGGCAACAACCAATCAAAACAGCTGTGGCACTCGATCGCCATGTATAACCGTCCTGAATCACCGCCGACGATTCGAGTGACGTCGTTCATGGCACCATCGAACTGGGGCAAGATCTCGTCTGCCAATTTCACTAACCGAGCCCCAACCGACGTGAACCGAACCGGGCGCGACTTACGAACGAAGAGCGCGCAACCCAAGCGAGTTTCGAGATCTTTGAGCTGATGTGATAGCGCGGATTGAGTCAAAAACAAGCGGTCGGCAGCTTCGACCAAACTACCGGTATCGCGAAGCGCGAGTAGTGTTCGCAAATGGCGGAGCTCGACATTTGACATGAGAAAGTCTCATTCAATTTTATATAATCATGCACTTATTTCACGTATGGTCAACGCCTCACGTCCACCGGCGAACAGCCCGCCGATCCGTCTACGCGCGGTCTAGCTACCGAAGACCACCGGTCATGGACGCATTGGGAATCGGACGGGCCCCTTAAGTTCGTCCAGCATGGGTTGAATCCAGTCTACCCACTCACATAGGGTTGGACGCGTTTCCCGCGGGTCAATTAACTCATGTACGGCAAAAGATTCCGCGCGCGGAAAGGGTGACCTGGAGCCGCGAAGACGCTCTTCAATTTCGCGCCGTTTGGCCTCAGGATCATCGGCACCGTCAATCTCACGGTGATACGCGACCGCAACGCCTCCTTCCAGTGGCAGCGCTCCAGATTCAACCGAAGGCCAGGCAAGGACGTAGGCGTCGGGAGCATAGTGGGCAGCCGTTGCAACGCCGAATCCTTTATGGACTTGAATTACGGCCCAAGGAATCGTCGCTTGCGCTGCCGCCGCAACCGCCGCCATACCGTAACGTATCGTACCCTTCCGTTCGGCTTCTGGACCGATCATAAACCCTGGCTGATCGACAAAATTCACCACCGGCACATGGAACGTATCGCAAAGCTCCACGAATCGCCGATACTTTTGCGCCGCCTCTGCCGTCATCGCACCGGCATATACGCGACAGTCATTTGCCAACACGCCCACTGGCTGACCACTCAAACGCGCAAACCCTACAACTTGGCTCCCACCAAAATCTCGACCGAGCTCGAAGAAGGAATCCTGGTCCATAACCATATCGATGATTTCCCGAATGTCGAAAGCCGCGTTCGAATCGCGTGGCACGGCGTTCAAAAGTTCTTCTTCCATGCGCTGCGTATCGTCCACACACTCGACCCGTGGTGTTCGCTCGTACACGCTACTCGGTAGATAACTCAAAAACCGTCGGCACTGCTCAAGCGCGTCATGCTCGTCTTCAGCAATATTGTCTACAAGACCACTGCGAGCATGTATTTTTGCCCCACCTAACTCGTCTTTCGTCATCGAAACGCCAAGCGCTCGTTCAACTATTTTGGGACCACCAATGAGAATTTGAGCTGTAAACCGCGTCATGACCGAAAAATGAGAAGCCGCCATCCGTCCAGCTGGAAAACCTGCAACCGCGCCGCCCGCCATGGATGCCACCGGTACCTGGCCCATCGCATCGGCAATGATTCTAAACCGTGGGGTCGAGAACACGGGTTCTCCAACCGTCCCGCCTCGACGTCCGCCAGCTCCTTTGACGCTGCCACCGCCACCCTCGAGCATTCGTACGAGGGGCACCTTGTATTGCACCGCCAGGTGTTCAGCGTAAACACTCTTTCGTAAACCGGCGGAGTTGGGTGATCCTCCTTTAAGGGTAAAGTCTTCTCCTCCGACCGCGATGCGGCGCCCCTCGACTTTGCCAAAACCGACCACGTAATTGGCAGGTACAAAACCTGTCAGCTTGTCTTCCTCATCGTATTCAGGAATCGCCGTTGCTTTGCCATGCTCCTGAAACGACCCGGGATCTAGTAATCGCTCGATCCGTTCTCGGATCGTCAGTCGGCCACGTGCGTGTTGCTTCGC
>JAKUTI010000157.1 GCA_022448765.1 Pseudomonadales bacterium | reverse complement strand
AAGACGTTGATTGGGGCCTATGGCTCAGTCTCTCGGCAGGACAAATCGTGCTGATCGGCGTGGGCGTCTGGTTGTTGGATCTGCTTTCCAGCAACGCCGTAAACATTCTGTATTTGATTCTGGGTGTTTTTATCGTTAGTGGTAGCGCGTCGATGGTCTTACGGCCAAAAACACGCTCGACGAGATCACCTGTATGGACGTCGGTGGCGGCGGGGGCAGGTGGAGGACTTATCGGCGGTATGTTCGCTGCGCCGGGACCCGTGATCGGTTGGTTTGCGTACCGCCAACCCCTTCCGGTGGCGACCGTGCGAGCGACGCTGCTGGGTGGCTACCTTGTCACGACAAGCACGCGTTCGTTGCTGGTGGGGTTCGGTGGAGGTCTATCGGAGATCGTGTGGCAATTAACGGCGCTGGGTTTGCCCGTCGTTGCGCTGGGAACATGGCTTGCTCGTCGTCACACAGCGTCGATAGAAGAAGGAAACGTCCGTCGCACCGCGTTTGCGACGCTTACGCTGTTGGGGATCGGAATCATCGCATCAGCCGTTTTCACTTTGACTCAAACCTGGAGGGTCTAAATGGACCGACGCCGTGCTTTGTCCGCCTTGGCCATCAGCCCGAATAGATCTCCTGCTTTTTCTGTGGAACCGAATTCTCGATACAAGGTGGCAACGTTGATCACAATTCGTTCAGCGTCACCCCAATTATCATAATCGGTGAGGGATATATCCATCGCCGCCTCGTACACGGGCAGACCGGCTCGATAGCGTTTGTTGGCTTCGTCGCGGATATACACAAGGTAGTCCCTAACGGCTTTCACACCGCGTTTATCGGTAATGGGCCCATGTCCGGGTACCACGGTCTCAACGTCGATTCCGAGCATGTAATCGCATGCATCGATCCAATTGGCGACAGGACCGACCCAGAGGATTGGGTGCCCTTCGATAAAGAGAATGTCGCCGGTGAAAATGAGCTTGTCGTCAGGGACATACGCCAGAATGTCGCCCTTGGTGTGGCAAGGGCCAACCTGTTTTAACTGGACTTGCTTATCCCCCACGAAGACATTTAGCGTCCCTTCAAAGGTTCGTGTCGGTAGTGTCGGCGTGATGCCTTCGAAGTCGAATGCGCCGAAACAATGCTGTAGGAATTCGCCGACTTCGCCTAAGTCGGGTGCGCTGCGCATCATGGTTGCGAGGCGATCGGGGGACTCCTCAGCGAGCTCGGCTGCGGTGGCCACGGAGGAAATGATTTCCGCGCCATGAACGAGTTCGTTGCCGTTGCAGTGATCGCCGTTTGCATGTGTGTTGACGAGCGTGTTGAACGATTGCGTCGCGTTGGGTTCCGCCCGCGACATGGCGTTCAGCATCTCCTGGGTGAGTTTGAGGTCGAAGAGGGTATCGACAAGGAGCGACTCTTCACCATCGACAATCAGGCCAGCGTTACTCCAGCCCCAACCGCCGTCCGGCTGAATCCACGCGTATCCGCCGGATCCAAGGTCATGTAATCCGTGAGTGAATGGCCTGATGGACAAGTTCATGTGGACCTCCTATGCCTTCTCCGGAGCCGACACGTGCCCCAATGTGGGTTCGTATCGCACGGCGTAATCCGCTAGTTTAGCGTGGTCGTGGACAATTTCGATGACATCCGTCCGTATCAAGATTCTGAAGTCGTTGGCGTGGTGGAGCGCTTGATTCGGGATCCCGATTTGGTAAACAGTGCCGCGGCTTTTCTGGTGCCGCGCTGGCACCGCTTTCAACCGGGTTCGGCTCGGGTATTTGCCCGTCAGATACTCCGTGGACGCACGCGGGAATTAACCAGCATTAACGACGTGCAGGTGATGCTGTCGACGTACTTCGAACACATGATTCGTCGGACCACGGACGGTTTCTCGTGCACCGGTGTTGAGCGTTTGGATCGCGACTTGCCCTATTTGTTTGTGGCCAACCATCGAGACATTGCGATGGATTCTGGGTTCATGAATTACGCCCTCTGGTCGAACGGCCTAGCAACCTCTCAGATTGCCGTCGGCGACAATCTCTTTAGCCATGGATTTGAATCGGACCTGATGCGTCTCAACAAAAGTTTTGTAGTTGTTCGGAACGAGAAGGGCTTAAAAGCCCAATACGCGGCCGTTACACGTACGTCGAACTATATCCGGTCGACCCTAGACGCGGGCGATTCGGTGTGGATAGCCCAACGCGAAGGACGTTCGAAAGATGGGTTTGATCGGACCGAACCGGCCATTCTCAAGATGTTTATGCTTGCCTATCGGAACGATGCTGACGAAACCGTGTCAGCTTGGTTGAGGCAAGTGCAACTGGTACCCGTCGCCATCTCGTACGAGGTGGATCCGTGCGCGGGGATGAAAGCTCGAGAACTCTATTTGACGGAACGTGATGGAAAATATGAGAAGCGCGCGAATGAGGATCTAGAGAGTATCGTCGCTGGCATCGTGGGGTTTAAAGGCCGCGTCCACCTAAATTTTGCGGAACCCATTGGCCAGGATTTCGAAAGCGTTGAAGCATTGGCCACAGAGATCGATGAGCGAATTGCCGGTGGTATTGAGTCTTATCCTACCTACCATGAAGCCGAAGGTCGGCTAACCGGTAGAGCGAGTCATGTCGGACTGGATGGTGAAGTGTCCCGCGCCTTTGAAGATGCGTTGAATGCGTTGCCGGACCGACAACGACCTTTCTACTTGTTGCAGTACGCCAACCAAATTCGCAACAGACGCGAGCTATTGGAGGTTGACGATTCGTAAGATCAAACTGAAAGAGGGGGTTCGTCCAACACCGCGAGTTGCTCACGGAGGCTCAGGACATGGTCAGACCAATATTTGATCTCGTTGAACCACGGAAATGCAAGGGGGAAGGCGGGGTCGTTCCAGCGTTTTCCGATCCACGCTGCGTGGTGAATCATTCGGAGGGTTCGGAGCGGTTCAATCAGGTCGATGGCCCGAGTGTCGAAGGAACAAAACATGGAGTACGCATCAAGCAGGTCAGAGAGTGTGGACTCCTGTTCCTCGCGGTTTCCTGACAGCAGCATCCACAAATCCTGAATCGGCGGTCCTGTCTGCGTGTCGTCGAAATCGACGAAATTAGGCGCATCGTAACGCCACAATAAATTGCCGAGATGGCAGTCCCCGTGAATGCGGATACCGGTGGATCGGTTTTGAAAGACGGTATCGATGCGATCCATTAAATGCGTGGTGGTGGACTCGTAAGCGTCGACGAGCTCTGCTGGAATGAAATCGGAAGAGAGCAAAAACGTGCGACTTTCGTGGCCGAGACGCTCGGTCGACAGCGAAGGACGGTGGGTGAACTGTCTGGCCGCGCCCGCGGAGTGAATTCTACCCACGGCGCGACCCATGACCGAAAGCACGTCTCGATCTTCGATATTCGGAGGACGCCCAGCGCGCCTCGGAAAAAGAGCGAATCTAAATTCGGCGTCGGCAAGATGAAAGAGTGTTTGCCCATCAAAGGGTAGAGGCGCGACACAAGGGATTTCGTTGTCCAAAAGCTCCTGCGTGAAGTCGTGTTCTTCTCGAATACACTCGTCTGACCAACGATCGGGTCGATAAAATTTTGCGATGATGGGTTCGTCTTCTTCGATGCCCACCTGATATACCCGATTTTCGTAACTATTGAGTGCGGTAAGCGTCCCGTTGGTCCGATAGCCGAGAGTCTCGATGGCATCGAGAATGATCTCGGGGGTCAAATGCTGGTAAGGGGTATCCGTCAACCAAACTCGCGGCTCCCGCCCGTGGTCTAGGGTCGACGGAAGTGTATCCAAGCGATCTCGATTCGTCACTTGCGTACGCGATCTGATTGCCAAGGCGATCTCACGTTAGCTCCAAAAGCGTGACGCAAGTTGGTTATTATTCGCGCTGAAAACCGATGGGGCCGGGTATGGATTATCAGACGCCGCTGCGCGACATGAGTTTCCTCATCAATGATGTCCTCGACTTTGAAGGTCACTTTGCATCGATAAAAAGTGACGCGTCGGTGGAACTAGTCGATACCATCCTTGAGCAATGCGGACGATTTGCGGAAAACGAATTATTCCCCTTGCGTGCTTCGGGGGATGAGGCCGGGTGTTCTTGGGAAGACGGTGTGGTCACGACCCCGGCCGGGTTTGCCGAAGCCTATGCCACCTACGTCGAAGGTGGTTGGTCTTCCATTGCGGGGAATCCAGCGTTCGGTGGTCAAGGATTGCCACGGTCCATCAGTCTTTGGATTGAAGAGATCATGGCCAGTGCGAACATGGCGTGGACGATGTATGGGAGTTTGTCGCGAGCTGCGATCAATGCCATCGATTCGCACGGTTCTGATGACCTGAAGTCCGCGTTTTTACCGAGTCTTATTTCGGGAGCCTGGACTGGAACGATGTGTTTGACCGAGCCGCACTGTGGGTCTGACGTCGGGTTGCTGAACACGCGCGCTGAACCCCACGCGGACGGTTCCTACCGTATTAGTGGAACCAAAATATTTATTTCCTCAGGTGAACACGATCTTGCGGACAACATCGTCCACCTCGTTCTGGCTCGGCTTCCCGACTCCCCTGCGGGCACCAAGGGAATTTCGTTATTTGTGGTGCCGAAAAAATTGGAGGGCGAACCAAACCGTGTTGTTTGTGGTGCGATCGAGGACAAGATGGGCATCCATGGAAATGCCACATGCATGCTGCACTTTGAAGAGAGTCGCGGCTACTTGGTAGGAGATGCCAACGAGGGTATGCGGTGCATGTTTACGATGATGAATGAGGCGCGCATTCTGGTGGGGACCCAAGGGGTATGTCTGATGGAGTTGGGTTATCAAGCGTCTCTTCAATATGCGACCGAACGTTTGCAGATGCGTTCCGCCTCAGGACCGCAATCCCCTGAAAAACCCGCCGATCCGATCCTCGTCCATCCGGACGTGAGACGCATGTTGCTGACGCAAAAAGCGTTCTTGGAAGGTGGTCGGGTGATGACGTATTTCGCGGCTCAACTTGCCGATATCGAGGATCGCGGTGACGAAGAGGATCGGGTAAGCGCCGGGCGCCTTCTCGATCTAATCACGCCGATCGTTAAAGGATTCGTGACGGAAACAGCTTTTGAAGCGGTCAACCATGCATTGCAAATCTATGGCGGGCACGGGTTTATACGGGAGACAGGTATCGAACAACTGGTACGAGACGCCCGTATCACTTTAATTTACGAGGGTACCACCCAAATCCAAGCACTCGACCTTCTCGGACGAAAGGTATTAATGAATCAAGGCCAGGCGTTGATGAGTTTTATTGAGATGATTCGGGCCGAAGCCGATTTGCATTCGGATGGTCCGTTTTCTTCCAAGTTAAGGGAACTCGCCGACGAGTGGGGTGAGCTTGCGTTGGGCGTTGGTGGTAAAGCCGCGGGAGACGCCGATGAGATTGGCGCCGCATCCGTTGATTTCTTAATGTACAGCGGGTACGTCACGCTGGCGTACTTTTGGGCACGTATTGCGCGTATTGCCAGTAGCCACGAAGATGACGATTTTATGCGCGGCAAAGTGAAGACGGCTCGTTTCTTTTTTGATCGCCTGCTGCCGAGGGCGAACAGCCACCATCGAGCAGCGCTATCGGGTGCAGACTCTCTGATGGACGTATCGGAAAACGAATTCGGTCACCACTGATGTCGCCATACGCGCCGCCTATCGACGACATCGAATTTGTCCTTTATGACCTCTTTGACGCGGAGGCCGAATGGGCACAGATCCCGGTGTTGGATTCCTTTGATCGAGATACCGTTGCGGCTATTTTGACGGAATGTGGGAAGCTCACACGCGATGTCATGGCGCCGTTATCGCAATCGTCGGACGAGGAGGGCGCGCACTGGAACGATGGCGTTGTCACGGCCCCTGAAGGCTTCAGGGAAGCCTACGATGCACTAGCCACGGGCGGATGGTTGGGCGTTTCGGGGAATCCGGCGTTTGGCGGACAGGGCCTGCCGAAGATGCTGACTGCTTCGCTTGAAGAAATGTTCTGGGGAGCCAATACCAACCTTTGGCTATATGCGACGTTAACCGTGGGGGCAGCGATTTGTGTTGATGTTCATGCCGATGACGCGACGCGCCGCCTCTACCTGCCAAAATTCTATAGCGGTTCGTGGACCGGAGCGATGGCTCTCACCGAAGCGCAAGCTGGTACCGATCTCGGGCTCATTCGAACGCGTGCGATTCCCCATGCCGACGGCAGCTATCGCGTCACCGGAACGAAGATCTTTATCACCAGCGGTGAGCACGACTTAGCCGAGAATATTGTCCATCTCGTGTTAGCAAAATTGCCTGATGCGCCAGGCGGAAGTCGTGGCATATCGCTTTTCCTAGTTCCAAAGTATCTACCTCAGGACGACGGATCACTCGGACGGCGAAACGGGCTAGAAAGTGCGTCAATTGAACAC
>JAKUTI010000156.1 GCA_022448765.1 Pseudomonadales bacterium | reverse complement strand
CGAGATGACGTGGTAAATTTTGCAGTCGCATCCATAACTCACCAAACAAATTGAGGTTTTGCTGTTTTGGATCAACGCCTGTGTTTCCAATGCATTTTGTAAAACTTTTACGCAAATCCGCTTGGTCAACGCGGGGCATTATCTTTGCCAATCGATCAACTTGATCCTGATCGATTGACAACACTTTTCCCACATCCCGAGCTGCATTTCGTCCACGATATGTAATGACATTGGCAGTCATACCCGCGCCGAACTTCCCGTAGCGCTTATAAATGTATTGAATAACCTGCTCACGCCGTTCGCCACTTGGAAGATCAAGATCAATATCAGGCCACTCTCCGCGTTCTTCAGATAAAAAACGTTCAAAGAGCAACTCCATCCCAATCGGATCTACTGCTGTAATTCCAAGGCTATAACAAACAGCACTATTTGCCGCTGAGCCACGTCCTTGCACTAAGATTCCATGCTGGCGACAAAAATTCACAATGTCCCAAACGATGAGAAAATATCCACCAAGATGTAATTTATTAATGAGATCTAATTCACGGGAAATTTGCTTTCGAACTCGTTCATCATATGTACGATACCGTTCACGTGCTCCAACTTCAGTTATTTTGCACAAGAACGATCCAACTGTTTCACCAGATGGAACAGAATAATCGGGAAATCCATATTCCAAATCTTTAATCGTGTAATTGAGACGCTCAGACAATTCATGTGTTGTGCGTATCGCTGAAGGCACATCGCTGAATAATTTTTTCATTACAGTCGGAGGCTTGAGATACCGCTCGGCATTCCGAAGAAGACGATTCCCTGCTCGCGCAAGTGTTGTTTTGTGTCGAATACAAGTAACCAAATCATAAAGTGGTCGATCTGATGCACGAGCAAACCTCACTCCATTAGTGGCCACAACAGAAACGCGATAAGCCCCGCCGCCGCCGCCAAGACAAGCCATGCTAGGACATACGACATGAATTCAAACCCATTTCACGACTCGCCATGCAAGATCGTCCGGATGAACATTTTTCTCCGACACCACGTTGCCATACACGCTAACGCCCGCGCGTCGAATTTCGTCATGATTCCCGGCAATGAGCGGATGCCAGTCATAAAGGGGACGACCCTCGTCGATTAACCGGTACGCACAGGTCCCAGGTAGCCAAGTGAAATCCCTAACTGAGTCGGCATCCAGTCGTACGCAATCCGGAACCAGTTGGTGCCGCTCCGGATACCGACTGCAGCGACAACTCTCCATTTCAAATAGTCGACAGACAACGGACGTTGTACCAACCGTCCCCGTTTGCTCGTCTTCAAAACGAATCAAACAACACTGACCGCATCCATCACACAAGGCTTCCCATTCGGCTTCGTTCAGCTCTTCAAGTCTTTTGATTTCCCAAAACGGCTTACGATTCACCGAGTGAAAGCCCCTCGTGCACGGGTGGAAGCTGCAGGTAGTAACCTTCGTTCGCGATCGCGCTGAGTACTTGTTCAGCATCGACTCGTGCCAATGATCGGTTCGCGGCAAGTCTAAAACGCATCGCCTCCACCGGCTTCCCGAATCTTTTCAATAGATCCTCGGGTAACGACATCGGATCACGCGCTTCATCGACGTACACATACATATCCATGATGCGCTTACTCCGGTAAACCGCGACATCACGAGCCTCCATCAACCGAGCTGACCTGACAGGATCTGAAGAAAAGAATCGCCGAGTAATTCATCGCGCCAGCCGTTAAACCAACTTGGTAAGACTCGCTGCGTCTCATAATGACGCACGCACGCTTCGACATCGCGTTTGCGCGCCAACAGCTCGACGGCCATTCCCAAACGATCGGCGGTCTCGGACGCGATATCCCGCAACAACTTAACGATTTTCCCCTGGTGCGGAGAAAACGGGCGGGGCAGTGGTTCCGGTAATTTCGTCGCCGACTTTCCTTCGTCAAAAGCTTGCATAACATCGTTCGCATACACGCGAGCAACGCCTGGCGGCAGCGTTCTTTCAAGCACGCGCGCACTGACGCTTTCACTCTGAGCAAGCTTCATCAAATGGGTATCCCAAACCGTCTTGGAACGCGGTACGTCCCGGTCACGCGCTTCGAGTTCTCGCCAGGTAACGAGGCTACGCAAAATGCTGAGCTGCCTAGGTTGAAGGCGCCAAGCACCTTTCACCGTGCGGTAGTAGTCTTCTGCCGAAACGCTTGGTTGATCCAACAGCCGCAACATTTCCTGAGTAAACCACGCATAGCGACCCTGCTGTTCGAGCCTCAAACGAATCAAGCTCCATAATTCGGGTAGGTATAAAACATCGTCGATCGCGTATTCGAGTTGCGCTTGGCTGAGGGGCCGCTTCAGCCAATTCGATCGGGTCGATTGCTTCGTTAGCTCAACACCCAAATAACGTTCAACTAAAGCCGCATAACTCAAACTAAATTCCGGCTTCAAAAATGCGTGGGCGAGTTGGGTATCCACCAAGCCACGGGGCCTGACGCCAAGGTGGTGTTGAAGGACTTCAAGGTCTTCGGAACAAGCGTGCATGATCTTAGTGACCTTAGGATCAAGCAAGGTGCTTTCTAAGGCCGTGTAGTCAAGCTTCGCCTGCGCATCAACCAACGTTATTTGGCTTCCTTGAGCCAACTGATATAGCGCCGGAATCGGGTAAAACGTATTGACGCGTATGAATTCGGTATCAATACCCACGAAGTCGCAATCGTCGCGAAGCGCATCATCAAATGCTTGTTGGTTGTTTACCAGGTTCTTAGTCAATGCTAGTACGCCCACGTAACGCGTGGGTGATCGTTCCACCATCAACGTATTCCAGCTCTCCCCCCACCGGGACACCGTGCGCAATACGAGTCACCGATACGTCCGTTCCCGTGAGGGCTTCGCTAATATAATGCGCTGTAGCCTCACCCTCGACGGTTGGATTCGTCGCCAGGATGACCTCCCGGATCTCGGTTTGCATCACATACTCTCGAAGACGATCGAGTCCTAGCTCGACGGGACCCACACCGTCGATAGGTGACAAACGTCCATGCAACACAAAATATTTACCGTCGTAACCGGCGGCAGTTTCGATCGCTACCACATCCGACGGGGACTCAACCACGCAAAGCACAGCGGCATCGCGTTTTACGTTGCTGCAGATGCTACAGGACTCAGTTTCCGACAAGTTGCGACATGTCCGACATTGACCCACGTTTCGAACCGCATCAACGATCGCACCGGCCAAAGTACCTGCGCCTTCTCGATTTCGTTGCAATAGATGAAATGCCATGCGCGTCGCGGACTTGATGCCGATGCCAGGAAGCACCTGCAACGCATCGATCAATCGATCAATCAGTGGGCTTATTCGACTCAAAACGGTAGCTTTACGCCCGGCGGGAGTCCAAGACCCTGCGCCATCTCCGCCATTTGTTGCTTTTGCGCAGCTTCAACACGCCTAACCGCATCGTTAATGGCCGCCGCGATTAAATCTTCTAACATATCGCGATCTTCGGTTAGCAGACTCGGATCGAGTTCCACCGAGTGCGCCTGGTAGCGGCCAGACAGAACGACTTTTACCAAACCAGCGCCACTCTCACCGGTGACCTCCAATTCTCCCATTTTGTCCTGGGCTTCTTGCATGCGCGACTGCATTTCTTGCGCTTGTTTCATTAGATCCTGCATGTCTTTCATGGCACCTCAGTCGGACTCCGGTTGCACCGCGTCTAATCGTCCATCAAATTCGCTCATTAAAGTTTGTACGTTCTTGTCCTCACGCAACGCGGATTCCGCCAGATCGAGTCGCTCTTGCATCAAGCGCTGTCTGCGGACTGCGGGCGTTTCTTCAAGCACCGTGCCCGTGGTGACAACAACTTCGACGGGTTTGCCGATCTGTTGCGCAAAGATTTCTTCCAAACGACCTTGCTGCGTATTGTTGTACAGCGTGTCGTGATCTTCGTCCAAAAGAAGCTCCACCCTTTCCTCGCTCAAGCCGACGAGATTGCTATGTTCCAAAATCATGGCAGTCACTCCTGTCGCCTCGATTTCATCAACCCGCTCGTGCCACGGCGTACCATTCAGTTGCGCCTGACCTGCTGTATCTGGCTCAGCACGCCTTGCTTTCGACATGGTGTCTTTTGATTCTTGACGTTGCTTAGGGGGCGGTTCCCGGACGGCTTCATCGTTTTTTTTCGACGCCGAACCGGTTCCGCCGGACGCTGACGCCTCCGTATCAACATCTCCGTACAAGGGCTCAAAATCGAGCAGTCGTATCAAAGTCATCTCAAAACCAACTTTGGGATCCGGTGCGTACTGCATATCGCGCCCGCCCATAAGACAAGTCTGATAGGCCAGTTGAATCCACTGTGGCGAAAAGTGATCTGCATAGTTTTCGAGATCACCATCCGGTTTGGTATCCGTCGCGTACGCCATCGCGAGCTCGTGAAACGCGCGTTGGAGGTTATCCAGCACATCGGCGAGATCGGCTGACCGCGCTGCAAGTTCATTGGAGCATCGAAACAAGGCTGCCCGATCGCAATCCGCGAGCGCATCCAATAGCCCGGTCACCTCACCCGCACGGGTAGTTCCTAGCATTTCGGCGACGCGATCCCCGTCCAGAGAGCCCCCACAATAAGACACGGCCTGATCAGCGATCGACAGTGCATCGCGCAAGCTACCGTCCGCAGCTCGAGCAATCACGTTGAGGGACAGATCATCGGACTCGAGCGACTCCTGTTCGAGCACTTTGCGGAGGTGTTCAGACATTACGCCCGGTAGAATATTCTTCAAATTAAACTGCAGGCACCTTGAGAGGACCGTCATCGGCACCTTTCGCGGATCGGTGGTGGCTAACAGAAATTTGACATGAGGCGGTGGTTCTTCGAGCGTCTTGAGTAACGCATTAAAACTCGACGTCGAAAGCATGTGGACCTCGTCGATGAGGTAAACCTTGAAACGTCCCCGTGTTGGTAAATACTGGACGTTATTGAGTAAGTCCCGAGTGTCGTCCACGCCGGTGCGAGACGCCGCGTCGACCTCGATCAAATCGACAAACCGTCCTTCGAGAATTTCCCCACACGGTTCGCATTCGCCACACGGAGACGAAGAAACCCCTTGCTCGCAATTCAGACAATTCGCCAAGATTCGCGCAATGGTCGTTTTGCCGGTACCTCGCGTCCCGGTGAATAAGTACGCATGGTGTAGACGCTCTTTATCGAGCGCGTTAACTAGCGCACGAACAGCGTGTTCCTGACCAACAACGTCATCGAACGAACGTGGTCGGTACTTTCGAGCAAGGACCTGATAGCTCATGATCACCCATTCTAAGTCAGATCTTCCGGAGTCAACACGTAACCAATGAGTTTGTCCGTCGATTTTTCTATTATCGGACATCGGGGGGCGGCCGGGATGGCACCAGAAAACACCTTGTCAGGATTTCGGTGCGCACTGGAACAGCACGTTCATGCCGTCGAATTCGACATCCAACGTATCGATAACGAACTCGTGGTCATCCACGACAACACCGTCGATCGAACCACCAATGGGAATGGGACAATCACGGATTTCTCGTTCGAAAGAATACGGCAACTCGATGCTGGCGATGGGGAGCGAATCCCTACGTTAAGAGAGGTCCTGGACCTCATTCCAGCTAACGTCGCCGTCAACGCTGAACTTAAGGGACCCAATACAGCAACCGCGGCGGCAGACATACTGCGTCAATACAACCATCAACAATTGGTGTCGTCATTCGATCATGAGGAATTGCGACAATTCGTCGCAAACGGCTCCGGTATTCCGGTAGCGCCTTTGTTCGAACGTTGGCGTGAAGACGGCCTCACGGTAGCCGCGGCGTTAAAGGCTCACGCCGTTAACGTGTCCGATCGCATTGCGATTCCCGAACGTGTCGCGGATATCCTCAACGCGGGGTTCGCGTGTTTTGTATTCACAGTGAATGACGTCCAACGTGCTAACGATCTCAAGGAGATGGGCGTATCGGGGATCTTTACCGATCGACCCGACCTATTCGCTGAATTCACTCGCTCTCAGTAAGTATCTAACCCTTGATACCGCTGTTAGTCGGCGGACTAATTGTTTCCATTCGCGCGCTCGCACTAGACCGCGGGCGCATGTTGGATCACATCGGCAGGCGGATCTTCTGGCACGTCATCTTCGGTAACTGCCCGAAGAGCAATCTGATCATCGCCTTCAGCAAACTCGTCCGTGGTCACGCAGAACTCAACCAATATGTCGTTAGGATCGGTGACATAAATGGAATGACACCAACCGTGATCGATCTCGGTTACTTCGTGTCCGCACTTGAGTAGGCGATCCCTTTTCGCATGCAGGTCATCGACACTCTCCGCTCCAAAAGCAATGTGATTCGACCATGACGGCAATCCCAAGCCCCTTGAAATAGACATAGATCTCTCGCTGT